>JAGAIK010000697.1 GCA_017626625.1 Roseburia sp. | reverse complement strand
GGAGCCGCCGAAGAGTTCTTTCAGGGAGACGAAGGTTTTCTGTTTGTCGATGATTTTCTGGAAAGATTCGATTTCCTGGTCGTAGGTGTCCACCACGTCTTTGGCATGGTCTGCCTGGGCTTTCTGGCGTTGTTGTTCGAGGGACTGAACCGTGTTCTGATAGCCCTGGATTTTCTCATAGAAGGACTGATACTGCTGTATCTGGTCGATGAGGGCTGGGTCAGTGATGGTGCTGATGTCGAAGGCGCCGGACTGGATTTTTGCAATCCATTCGTAGGATAAGCCGATTTCATTCAGACGCTGCTCATAGTAGGCGATGGCGGTGGTGTTGGCGTCGATTTCCTCCTGGATGGCAGAGAGGTAGGTCAGGTAGGCTTCGTTTTTGGCGTCTATGCCGTAGGCGTTGGAGAAGGCGTCGCCAAGGTTGGAGGTTTTTTCAGCTAAGATGTCGAGGCGGGTTTCAATCCAGTCGAAAGTTTGGGAGGTTTCGGCTGGGGTGGAAGAACCGGAGCCTGCGTTGGGATTGCCGGAGCCTGCGTTGGAAGGGTTGCTCTTTGTTGAATTTGTTGTAGAACCAGCGGGGAAATGATAGGGAGCATTTAAGATGTCATCAATTTCTTTTTGGGCATCGTCCTGGTAGGAGGTGGTGTCGTAAGTTCCTTCCACATATACGTTGTTGTTTCCGGTATGTATTTTTTTATCGTTGGGATTGGATAATTTTACTGGCAGTCCGTTCTTTACGGTTTGGAAACGCTCTAAGGCGTTGACAGCTCCGCCAAGAGCCAGAACAAGAGACTTGATATTTTCGATATCACTTGCGGTGGTCAGCGTAGTGCCATTGGCTAATTCTTTTTTGAGAGCGTATCTTAAAAGATAGTTGCCTGCTTCGTCAGAAACCTGCTCCTCTTCGATTAGTTTTTGAATGTCTGCAAAAGTTGCATTCGCCAGGTTGAATGACTGCAATGCAGCAACTTCTTTTGCAGCGGCTAATTGGCGTGTCACCAGTTCGTGGGCTCCTTCGATACCGATTTCTGTTAAGGTTTGTTCGATAAGTGCAGCATTCTGGTCATTTACGTTGTCTAAAATTCCGGTCTGGTTGATATACGCACCGGCTAAATCCGACATGATTTCGGTGACTGCTTCCTGGTTTTGTCCGGCTTCCTGCAGTCTTTGAATGTATCTGTCAATGCCGTCTAAGTCTTTGAATGCTGTGTTGAGGGAGGAGAAGTCTTCAAACCCGATGTTGGTGCTGGCATCATCATCGAAGAGTTTTGTGTAGGTTTTGTCTAGGGAACTGAATTTTTCTTTGATGGTGTCAAGCTGGGTGATGGTTTCGGAGTAGTCCCAGGAATCTGTGGTGTCATTATTTTGAGAAATAGAAGCTAGAGTTTTTTCATATTGCCGGATAGCATCAGTGGCATTTTTACAGCCAAGAGTTGCTTTGTCCCATATCATTATTTCTTCGTAAGAAAAGTCTTTTGTGTATTCCTGCAACTTTTTGTAATCACTTGCATCAACGTGTACGCCGGAAGAGGTGGTAAAATCGGAATGTCCACCTTCCGCAATATATTCGATAGAATTTTGCAGTTTATTTTTGGTTTCCTGTTCATTAGCAATGACAGGCATTATGTTTATTTTTATTTCGTACTCATTCAGTTTTGCTTGCAGTTGTTTTGCAAAGTCCAAGACATCCAGGTCACCATCGTCAAAGGATAATAATTTCTGGAACATAGCGTCAATTTCCTGCTTATGTTCCTCTGGAATTTCCATTAACGGTTTTAAAATATTTTTCTCCACATAATTTTGATAATCCAGTCCAGTCATTAGTGGAGTTTCAAGTTCAGCCCATTTTATTTCCGGAACTAAAGCGTCAACCATAGCTGAGGCGCTATCGGATAAATATTGATAGTTATAATTGTTTTTTACCCATGCTTGAAGATTAGCAGTCATTTTTGCATAAGAAGCATCAATGAAATTCTCTTTTTCTGCCATATCCTGTTTTAGACCATTTTCAGAAGCATGGTAATATTCGTTTTCAGATGCTAACCAGGCATCGTAAAATTTCTGGGCTTGCTCTAATTGTTGTGGCGAAGCAGATTCTAATTGGATTGCCGTATTATATAAACCGGCAGATACATTTTTTCTAAATTTGATACCTGCGGATGAGAGGGCTTTTTCCATAGCTTTGCCGTATTTGGAATAGTCCTCATCATTAAAATTAATGAAACCGTCTGAATTTGAAATGTCAATATTAAACTCATTATATTGCTGTTGTAATGAAGATAGTTCTGCTTCTATATCGTGGATGGAGTTCCTGGCATCTTCAACTTCGTAGTAGATACCATTGGTAACATCATCCATGTTATCAATGAGTGTCTGTTGAGCGACCGTCTGCTGAGTTTCTAATAAAGACTGCAATTTTTCATTTGTTTCCATAGCATTGGAACCAATCGCAAGCAGAGCATTTCCCTGGTTGTCATAAGCAGATACTAAACTTGGTGAAAATGCAGCTAATTTATTAGAGATTGACAAATATTCGGCGTAATCTTCTTCGGATAAAGTAAGATTTTGGGAGAATTTATCTACGCCTTGAGACAGTTCTAAAAATCTGTCTTTATTTTCAGATATGGTAGCAGACATATTGTTTAATGTGTTTTGGGCATCGTCGATTCTTTGCTGAGCTTCTTCCATGGCTTCGGCAGCATATTTGGCACGATTTATGTAATTGTCGATAGCAGAAACAGCTAATTCTATGCCTTTAGAAATAAGGGTAAAAACAATCATGTTACCTGCGGCGGCAAGGGTTTTTGTGGCTACGGTGGCAGCTTTGGCACCTAATGTCTGTTGTTGCAATGCTGCATTGTGGGCGATAGCGGATTCGCGGGCTGAATTATATGATTTTTTTACATCATCTAAACTTGCTTTTTGCAAATCAGTATTTTGAACAAATTCAATTTGCCATTTTTCGCCTTCTTCAAAATTTTTAAAATAATTACTCCAACTTCCATTATTTTCATTTACAAATTTCTGTTGTTTT
>JAGAIK010000696.1 GCA_017626625.1 Roseburia sp. | reverse complement strand
TACGGCAATATATCTGCTTTCTGCCGGGGAAGAACAGAGTGTGGAAGTCAAAGGGAAAGAAGTGGCATTACACCGTCTGCACACGGCAAACAGAGATACCAAAGGAACGAAGAAGTAAAAACAGGGGACACTATGAAAAAAAATAGATTTGAACTTTGGCAGATTCTTTATCCCATAGCCATTTATTATGTGGTTATGAGTTTAGCGTATTTTGGGCTGGAAGTGGTACTGGGAGCCACCACTGCGGAAAATTATATGGTGCGGCAGCTTTTGAGCGGGGCAATTACCATTCCCTTTATTTTACGATTTTATCTGTCGGATAAAAAGATGCGGGACGTGGTTTACGGGGAAAAGAAATTCAGACTGGATGGAAAACAGATAAAAACCATTCTGCTTACCATAGCAACGGCGGGCACGGCGGGCGTTGCACTCAACAACCTGATTGCCATGACGCCCGTGGTGGAGCTGTCTTCGGGCTTCCAGAATGCAAATGCCTCCTTCTTCGGCGGGGAGGTGCTGTTTCAGTTATTAGGCTCCTGCATAATCATTCCCATTGCGGAGGAACTGGTTTTCCGGGGTGTGGTGTACCAAAGGCTGCGGATACATTTTGATGTGCCGAAGGCGCTGCTGATTTCTGCTGTTATTTTTGGAATTGTGCATACCAATAGGGTGCAGTTTATTTATGCGGCGCTGCTGGGAATCCTGTTGGCATTTCTCAATGAAAAGAGCGGGTTTTTCTATGTTCCGGTGCTGGGTCATGCCGTGGCAAACACCATAGCGGTAATCCGCACCGCCACCGGGTGGCTGGCGTTTTCTTATGAACCCACGGCTGCCGGGATTGGAGTGACGCTGGTGCTGGCTATAGCGGCGGCGGGACTGATTTGGTATCAGGTGCGGGAATGGCAGGCGGAGAGGGAAAAGTAAGGATTGTTATAGGATGATTTCAAACAGGGATGCGCACTATTCATCAGTGTCGCACCCCTGTTTGATTAATTCCTGAATCAATTCCTGCGCCCGGGGAGAAAGGCGGCGGTAGTACTCTAATACGCACATTTCATCATGCGTAATGGCATTTTCGGGATAAGTTTCGTAGCGGTTTGGTGTATTTGTATATCCGATAAGATAGTCAACAGATGTGTCGAAAAAATCTGCCATGTGAAGAATTACATCTAAATCCGGTTCGGCTAACCCATGTTCATATTTGTATATAGACTGCTGGGTTACATGAAAAATATCAGCAAGTGTTTGCTGACTCATATTCTTTGATTCTCTTAATTCTTTTAATCGTTTCATGAAAAAATCTCCTTACGATTTTACTTTATCAGTAAAAAATGTAACTATATAAAACTTAGAAGTTGTATTGAAAACAACTAATGATTGTTATATAATCGCAAAAAGACGGAAAACGAGGACGGGAAAAGTATATGCGGAAGGAGAAAAAGTTATGAGAAAACGTATAATAGCATGGTTGTTAGGTATTTCCATGGTATTCGCAGCTACGCCGGAAATACTGCTGGCAAATGTTGGGAATGGAAATCAGGAGACAGAAATTGTTTTTCCGGTGAAGGAAGAACAGGTAGAGGAAACTACAGAGAATGCCATAGTAGAAGGTAGCGAACCTGAAACAGAGGCAGCGAACGCTGTAGAGAAAATGGAAGAAACAACTTCTGTAACAGAAAAAATGGAGGAAACGATTGTAACAGAAGGAAACCCAGAAATGGAACTTTTAAAAGAGGGTGTAGAGGAAGAAACAAAACAGCAGGAAGAAGAGACTGAGGAAGTAGAAAATGTGCAACAGGATACAGAAGAACCGGAATTAACAGTGGAAGAGCAGAGAAGTCTTAAAGAAGAAGTTTCTATGGAAATATTAGCGCTCAACGGTGCGGATGTGAGAAGTTCTGAAATCACAGAAAAACAGCTATATCTGTTAGCACCCTCTTATCTGATAAGCGAACCTTATGATAATATCATTGCAAAGTGCGGGGATATGTCTTTGGAGGCAATCAATAGTGTATCAGAAACTGACACGGTAATTGCCTCTTATATGTACGGATTAAAACAGGGAAGCAGTTTTCTTTGGAATGAGTTATGGGCAAGCTGCGGATTGACAGACAGCACATATCAGGAATTTGAGATTTTGGCGGCAAAAGAGGTGGTAAGTGAGTATTTGCAGGTAAATGAAAATCTTTCGAAAGCCGCAGACGAAGTGGAACGTTCTTTTTCCTGTATAGATAAAGTATATGATTTGACAACACAGGCAGGAAAGGAAAACTACACGGAGCTTATTTCCCAAAATAATCCTCTGTTGACGGAGACACAGGTAAAAAGCATGGTAGATGGCTTGTTTAAGCAAACAGATACCATTATGAAGTATGTTGACAATGCACAGGAATTTTCTTTATATATTATGGCATTCGTGGAAATGCAGATGATAGAAATACAGGCATTGGATG
>JAGAIK010000695.1 GCA_017626625.1 Roseburia sp. | reverse complement strand
TTCCCATGCAGTTAGACGTTCCCTTACGCACGGGATATAATTTTGCAGGCTGGTACACAGACTGCAACTATACGGAAAAGATTACCGAGATTAACCAGGAAAATGCAGGCAATATGGTTCTCTTTGCCAAATGGACCAAGGTCATTGATAACAGCTATAATGTAGAAATGTATTCTTACCGGAGCGACAGTGTGGTAAGTAAAAAGCAAAAGGAATTAAAGGAATGTTCTTACGCATTTTTAGATGACGTATCCATTCCGGGAATGCCTTCCACCAGAGAAAAAGATTATATGGAGAACATCATCAGCAGTTCCAACCAGTGCCTGCAGGGAATCTGCTTCACACCGGAGCTGCTGCTGATAACCTCTTATTCCACCGACAAAAAAGAATTAGGCTCCCTCATGCTGTTTGATAAGGAGAGCGGGGCATATTTAGCTACCCTGGGAATGAAAAAGGGCAGCCATCTTGGCGGGATTGCCTTCGACGGTGAAAATGTCTGGATTTGTCATTCCAATTCCAATACCTTAGAGCGCATTTCCTATGAATATATTTTGAAAATCGCTGAGGATGCCCCCGGCTACTGTATTGACGCATCTGCGCTTTCCGACGAGTATGTCTTAGAAAACGTTCCTTCCTGCATTACCTTTTACGGAGGAAGAATCTGGGTGGCAACCCATACCAGAATTTTCGATTCCCAGATGCTTTCTTACCGCTACGACAGTGAAAACGATACCCTTACCGCCCTCAGCAGCTACCGCATTCCCAACAAAGTGCAGGGCGTGGACTTCGACGAAAACGGCGCTGTTTACTTAAGCACCTCCTACGGAAGAAACAATTCCTCTTACCTGAAAGTATATTCTTCCCTGCTGGCGCTCAACAGAAAGCCCAACAATCCGTCCATGAAAGTGGAAATGCCGCCCTGTTCCGAGGAAGTGGCTATCTCAGGCGGCAGTATCTATGTACTATTTGAATCTGCCAGTGAAAAATATTTCGAGGGAACCGACGGCATTGGAAAAACCGCTTCGCCCATAGATAAGGTATTAGAAGTGAATGTCGCCTCTATTTGGTAAAAAACAACTTCTCAGACGCTGTGAAACACCGCAGTACCTGAGAAGTTTTTTTGCATTAATGCCGTTTTCTGTCCCTCATCAGCTTGATAATCTTATCCGCCTTCGCCGCCTCTTCCGGTGACATATTCTGTTTCAAGATTCCCACCAAAAGTTCCGTTTCCGGGTCGGAAAACTGAATGTTTTTCTCCTTGGCCGTATTCATCGTCCCCAGCAAAAAGGGCATCATCTCGTTAATGCTGTTTGGCTTTTCTGCGGAGGCAAAATTCATCAAAAACTGCAGCTTTTCCGGTGACATATTCTTTAACATGGGGTTGTTGCTTAAAAAATCGTAATCCATAACTTATCCTTTCTTAAGAAAAAATGGTTTCATAGGTCTCCATCATGGAGAAAAGGTTGGTGAGCATGTCAATGGTTTCTAACTCCTTTTCCGAGCAGAATTTCCGAATCTCATTTAACATGGAGAGAACGGAATTTTCCTCCTCATCCACGGAGCACATTGACATCACCTTATCCTCCTGAGAAAATATCTGAATGGTATTTTGCAGCTCCATATACTTTATTAATATGGCGAATTGTTTTTTTTGCCCCCCTTTCATGTAAGGAATTACTGTTTTTAACATTTGAAGCTGTCTGGTCTGGGTCATATTGTCAAAGGGAGTTAACGTGTTTTCTTCCATGGAATCAGCCTTTTTTCTTTCAGTTTATGAGTGGAAAAGGTTCTTTATGACAGGGAGGACATAAGATAAATAGAGTAATTGCAGGAGGATGGGAAATGCTTGTCATTGAAGATAACAGTGTTTATGAGATAGATGAGGAATGTGCCAAAAGAAAAAAAGTTCCGAAGGAGTGCAGGATTTATGAGAAGATTTTGCAGGAGCAGAAGAAGGAAGGAGGGGAGAGAAACAAAGAGAAACGTTCCTGAAAAAAGGGGTATCGCTTGTGCGATACCCCCTTTGGAAAGCAGCTCTTAGAAGCAGCCGCATCCGTTGTTATTTCCACAGCCGAAGCCATTTCCGCCACAGCAGAATAATAAAATGATAATCCAGAGACAATCATTTCCACAACCGCCGCAGCCGTTGTTGTTGCCACAGCCGAAACCATTGTTTCCGCCACAGCAGCACAATAACAGGATAATCCAGAGAATGGAACCGCAGCCGCCGCATCCTCCTTCGTTACAAGAACATCCACCACCACAGTTTGTTGCAGCTAAATCACTCATGTTTGAAACCTCCAAGTTTTTTTGTTTACACTGTATCATATGTGCCCCGGAAATATGTGTTACAGAAATTTTGAAAAAGATTGTGATACGAAATGGAATTTGATATGATAAACAGGAAAGAAGTATCAGATGGAGGGAGGAAGAAAATGTATTTTGTGGTAATTGTAGAGCCGGAAGAAGTGAATGCAGAACGAATCCGGGCAATCTTAGAGTCTGTGGATAAGAATTTTGAATATGAGCTTACCTCTTTGCCAGAGCGGGGAATTGAACTGGTGGAAAACAGAAAAGTGGATGTTTTTATCAGCTCTTTAGAGTTGGCAGTGATGACGGGCGCAGAGCTTTTTTCCATGATAGAGATGATATCACCGGAAACTGTCCGGGTGGCAATGACCAATCCTGACCGCATTGAAGAGACGGTGGCGTGCATGAGCCAGTGTAAGACCTTCAAGGTAATCATTAAGCCCTGCCGGGTGGCGGAAGATTTGTTAGAGCCGATTAACGCCAGCATTTCCTATAAAGAAATGCGTGAAAAGGTTCGTGCGGAGGAAGAAAATGCCAATATGGGGTTTTTTAACACAGAACGGGATTTCAAACGGCTGCTGCTGTCCTGGAGGGAAAAGTTTTACTCCTACCAGCGTGTGGAGGCGGTGCTGAAAAAAATTCTGTATACCAATATTGAGGCTGCCGGGTTCGACCCCTCCTTAGAGGCGAAGTTAAAAAGCTGGTATGACTGGGTAATAAAGAATTACATTAAGGCGATGATTGATTCTGACGGGCAGTTTGAGACTGCGGAGAAAAAATTAATAACTGCCTATCATCAACCGGAGGAGGGTAACTATTTTCAGATAAAAAAAGAGTTTGAGGAAGAGATACTTCCGGAGCAGATGAATGAGATTCAGTTTATTCTGGAAGTGATTCTGGCAGCGTATCAGAAATGCGTAGGGAAATACCGGATTGCCGCCATCATCGAAAATGCAGACAGAGCATATATCCTGCGGGTGGCATGTGCCCTGCCGAGGGAAGGAGAGGTTTTTGCCGAGCCGGATGCTGGGACAAGAAAAGCCATCGCTAAGGCAGCGGAGGAAGCCATCGCCGCTTTTGACAATAAATGTGTGATGATAGAACGGGAAAAAGAAATATTGGTCAATGTTGCGGTGTGCAAGCAGTAAAAAAAGTGGCGGCAGATACAGCAGTGCGCAGGCAGTAGAACAACAGATGGGACGTAACAGAACGGCAGGCAGAGGTTTTTTCGGCAGCGTTATAAATGCAGGTTATATAAAACATAAAATTTTATTCATTGACAAAAGTACAGAATCGTGTATAGTTTAACATAACAGTATAATTGTATACAATTATACGTGCAAAAATATGCAGTAAAATTTTTAATTATAAAATTTTGCTGTATGGGTACACATCAATGGTATCAGGCAAAGGAGATGTTGTTATGAAGGAAGATTTAAGAGAAGTTGTCATGAATAAAAAAACAAACCTGCTGCAGTTAGAGGAACACTTTTACCAACTGGCAGACGTGGAGCAGCCCAATGTGTTCCATAACCTGTTTCCCTATGAGGAAATCCCGAAAATTGCATTCAACGACAGAATTGTACCTCACAATATGCCGGAGAATATCTGGATTACAGATACCACCTTCCGTGACGGGCAGCAGTCAAGAGCGCCTTACACCACAGAACAGATTGTGACTATCTATGATTATCTTCACAAGTTAGGCGGGCCGAAGGGGTTAATCCGCCAGAGTGAATTTTTCCTATACAGCAAAAAGGACAGGGACGCCGTTTACAAATGCTTAGAGCGGGGCTATCAGTTCCCGGAGGTTACCAGTTGGATTCGCGCCAGCAAACAGGATTTCCAGTTAGTAAAGGAAATCGGGCTGCGGGAGACGGGTATTCTGGTAAGCTGTTCGGATTATCATATTTTCTATAAGATGAAAATGACAAGAAGAGAGGTCATGAACCTTTATTTAAGCGTGATTCGTGAGTGCTTAGAGACAGGCATCAGCCCCCGCTGTCATTTAGAGGACATCACCCGGTCTGATATTTACGGATTTGTCATTCCTTTCTGTGTAGAGCTGATGAAGCTGATGGAGGAATACAAAATACCAATCAAAATCCGTGCCTGCGATACCATGGGTTACGGCGTCAACTTCCCGGGTGCCGTGATACCGCGGAGCGTGCCGGGAATTATCTACGGACTTACCACCCATGCAGGAGTACCCTCTGAATTGATTGAGTGGCATGGACACAACGATTTTTACAAAGCGGTCAACAACTCCACCACAGCATGGCTCTACGGCGCCAGCGGCGTCAACTGTTCCCTGTTCGGTATCGGAGAGAGAACCGGAAATACGCCTTTAGAGGCAATGGTATTTGAGTACGCTCAGTTAAAGGGAACCTTAGACGGCATGGACACAACGGTTATCACGGAGCTGTCGGAGTACTTTGAGAAAGAGTTAGGCTATGTGCAGCCGGAGAGGACGCCTTTTGTCGGCAGTAATTTCAATGTCACAAGAGCCGGTATTCATGCGGACGGACTTTTGAAAAACGAAGAAATCTACAATATTTTTGATACCGATAAATTCTTAAAGAGACCGCCTCTGGTATCCGTTTCGAACACCTCCGGCTTAGCAGGCATCGCCCACTGGATTAATACCTATTACCATCTGCCGAAGGAGAACAGCGTGGACAAAAACTCCGAGCTGGTAAAAATGGTAAAAGAATGGGTAGATAAACAGTACGAGGACGGACGTGTGACGGTGCTTACCGACAAAGAACTGGTGGAAGAAATCAACCGATGCTGCGGGAAGTTAGGCATTGCGCTGCAGGCATGAGGGGGCAGACATGGGAGAAGATAATTATTCACTGAGTTCCCGGGTATTCCGCACCATCCGGGAAAATATCCTTTCCGGAAAATATGAACCGGAAGAAGAACTAAAGGAAAAGACCATCGGGGAAGAACTTGGCGTCAGCCGGACTCCCGTAAGGGAGGCGCTGCGCCAGTTAGAATTAGAGGGACTGGTGACCATCATTCCCAATAAGGGCGCCTATGTGGTGGGGATATCCCAGAAGGATATTCGGGATATTTATGAGATACGCTCCCGGTTAGAGGGACTTTGCGCCAAATGGGCGGCGGAGAACATCACCAAGGAGCAGTTAGACGAGCTGGAAGAAAATATTTACCTGTCGGATTTCCATGTGGAAAAGGGCAATTCAGAACAGGTGCTGGAATTAGACAACCGTTTTCACGAGATATTGTACAATTCTTCCGGCAGCCGGGAAATGCGCCATATTTTAGTGGATTTCCACCATTATTTACAGCGGGTGAGAAAGGTTACCTTAGCGGAAAACAAGCGGGCGGTAAATTCCGTCAGCGAACACCGTAAAATTGTGGAGGCGTTAAAGCTCCATGATGCGGAATTGGCGGAAAAACTGGCAAACGAACACATTATGAACACCATCCATAACATTGACAGCCACGGCTGGGACCATGTTTTTGGTGAATAATAAACAGAAAAAAACTGGCAGTAAAAAAGAAAGGCAGGACAATTATGGAAAAAATTAAAATGACAACCCCTTTAGTAGAGATGGACGGAGACGAGATGACACGTATTCTCTGGCAGATGATTAAAGACGAGCTGTTGACACCGTTTATTGAGTTAAATACGGAGTACTATGACCTTGGTTTAGAGCACCGCAATGAGACGAATGACCAGGTGACGGTGGATTCTGCCAATGCTACCAAAAAATACGGCGTGGCGGTAAAATGTGCTACCATTACCCCGAATGCAGCACGTATGACAGAGTATAACTTAAAAGAGATGTGGAAGAGCCCCAACGGAACCATCCGTGCCATGTTAGACGGCACCGTATTCCGGGCTCCTATCGTGGTAAAAGGCATTGAGCCCTGCGTGAAAAACTGGAAAAAACCGATTACCATCGCACGTCATGCTTATGGCGATGTCTACAAAGCAACGGAAATGAAAATTCCGGGCGCAGGAAAATGCGAACTGGTTTACACCGCTGAGGACGGCACCGAGACCAGGGAGCTGATTCACAATTTCACCGGGGCAGGCGTGGTTCAGGGACAGCACAATCTCTGCAATTCCATCGAGAGCTTTGCAAAGAGCTGCTTTAACTATGCCTTAGATACCAAACAGGATTTATGGTTTGCCACTAAAGACACCATTTCCAAGAAATATGACCATAACTTTAAGGATATTTTCCAGGAAATCTTTGACGCAGAGTACAAAGAAAAATTTGATGCC
>JAGAIK010000064.1 GCA_017626625.1 Roseburia sp. | reverse complement strand
TTTCATTGAGACCTTTGCGAAATCCCTGAATTATTCCGTACAGGATTTTGCCAAAGAGGCTCTCTTTGCGAAAAACCCCATTGACCTTGGAACCCGCTGTACCGTATTTATGAATTCCAAGGTAAAGCAGGCACAGAAGGAGGGCGCTTCCGTTGCGGACATTTCCTCCGGTCTTGCCTACTCTGTCATTAAGAATGCCCTGTTTAAGGTAATCAAGCTTTCCGACGCCAGCGAGCTTGGAAAAAATATCGTGGTGCAGGGTGGAACCTTCTACAATGACGCCGTACTCCGCAGCTTTGAAAAAATTTCCGGCTGTGAGTGCGTCCGCCCGGATATCGCAGGCATTATGGGCGCTTTCGGTGCGGCTTTAATCGCAAGAGAACGCCACGAAGCAGGTCATAAAACCACCATGTTATCCATTGAGGAAATCAATGCCTTAACCTTCGACACGAAACTGACCCGCTGTCAGGGCTGTACGAACCACTGTCTGCTCACCATCAACCGTTTCTCCGGAAACCGCCAGTACATCACCGGAAACCGCTGTGAGCGCGGCATTGGAAAGGAAAAAAATAAAGAGAACATTCCAAACCTTTTTGAATACAAAAACAAACGTCTCTTTGACTATGAGCCACTGACCGCCGCAGAAGCAACCCGGGGCAGCGTGGGGATTCCAAGGGTTTTGAATATGTATGAAAACTATCCTTTCTGGGCAGTTTTCTTCAAAAAATTAGGTTTTCAGGTGGTATTGTCCCCCCAGTCCACCCGGAAAATTTATGAGCTGGGTATCGATTCCATCCCCAGTGAATCCGAGTGCTATCCGGCAAAATTAGCCCATGGCCACGTCACCTGGCTGATTCACCAGAATGTAGATTTTATCTTCTACCCCTGCGTGCCCTATGAGCGAAATGAGTTTCCGGATTCCAACAACCATTACAACTGTCCGATTGTTACCTCCTATGCGGAGAACATCAAAAACAACGTGGATGAAATTACCTCCGGGCAGGTGCGTTTTTACAACCCCTTTATGGCATTTACCAACGAGGAAACCTTATCCTCCCAGTTGGTAAAAACCTTTACTTCTCCTGAGTTCGGCATTTCCGAGGCGGAAATCCGTGATGCCGTTGCGGAGGGCTGGAAAGAGTTAGCCGTTGTCCGCATGGAAATGCAGCAGAAGGGCGAGGAAGTCTTAAAATACTTAGAGGAAACCGGGAAACGCGGCATCGTCCTTGCCGGACGTCCCTACCATGTGGACCCGGAAATCAACCACGGTATTCCGGAGCTCATTAACTCCTACGGAATTGCGGTTCTCACCGAGGACTCCATCTCCCATTTACACCAGGTGGAGCGCCCGCTGATTGTGATGGACCAGTGGATGTACCACTCCAGGCTTTACGCTGCGGCAAACTATGTAAAAACCAGGGAGGATTTGGATTTAATCCAGTTAAACTCCTTCGGCTGCGGTCTTGACGCCGTCACCACCGACGCCGTAAATGACATTTTAACAAAATCCGGCAAGATTTATACCTATCTGAAAATTGATGAAGTCAATAACTTAGGTGCAGCGAGAATCCGTATCCGCTCCCTGCTCTCCGCCATCCGTGTCCGGGAAAAGAAGCAGCAGAAACGGACCATTGTGCCCGCCAACTATAACCGTACCATTTTCACCGAGGAAATGCGGAAAAATTACACGATTCTCTGCCCGCAGATGTCACCCATTCATTTTGAACTGTTAGAGCCAGCTTTCTGTGCTTCCGGCTACAATCTGGTGGTACCGGAGGTTCCAAGCCGTGAATGTGTGGACGTGGGACTGAAATTCGTCAACAACGACGCCTGCTACCCGTCCCTGATTGTGGTGGGACAGTTAATGAGCGCCGTGATGTCCGGGAAATACGATATGAGCAAAACCGCTATTTTAATTTCCCAGACCGGAGGCGGCTGCCGCGCCAGCAACTATATCGGCTTTATCCGCCGGGCTTTGGAAAAAGCGGGATATCCGGACGTTCCGGTCATCTCCGTCAACTTAAGCGGTCTGGAATCCAATCCGGGCTTTAAGCTGACGCCGTCCCTGATTCAGCACGGGCTGTATGCGTTGGAATTTGGTGACATTTTCCTGCGCTGCGTTTACCGCACCCGCCCCTACGAAGCGGTTCCCGGTTCCACAAACGCCCTTCATGAGAAATGGAAAAAAGAGGTTATCAATTTTGTAACCCAGGATAAGATTTTGTCCCACCGGAAATATAAGCAGATGTGCCGTGACATTATCCGGGATTTCGACAACTTAGAGCGTCTGGATATCAAAAAGCCACGGGTAGGCGTGGTAGGCGAGATTTTAGTAAAATTCCACCCCGCCGCCAACAACGATTTGGTAGGGCTCTTAGAGTCCGAGGGCGCAGAAGCCGTTGTGCCGGATTTAACCGACTTCCTGCTCTACTGCTTCTACAATACGGGATTCAAAGCCGACAACCTTGGTTTCTCTAAAAAATCCAAACATGTGGGACGGCTTGGTATCAATTTCTTTGAGTGGCTGCGAGGTGCCGCCAGAGACGAACTTGAAAAGAGTAAGCACTTTGACGCTCCAGCTCACATTGACGACCTGGCAAAATATGCCCGTGACATTGTTTCCGAGGGAAATCAGACCGGAGAAGGCTGGTTCTTAACAGGAGAAATGCTGGAATTAATCCATACGGGAACGCCGAACATCGTCTGCACCCAGCCCTTTGCCTGCCTGCCGAACCACGTAGTAGGAAAAGGCGTTATCAAAGAACTGCGCCACCGCTATCCG
>JAGAIK010000694.1 GCA_017626625.1 Roseburia sp. | reverse complement strand
GTCATACCTGGCGGCAGCGTGGGGAGATTTTGGTGAGGGAGATACGAAAAATATATTAGAATATCTTATAAATTTTAGTAAATAAATTCATAATACTAATAATAGCCCTTTTATTGTAAAAAGAAATGCAACATGATAAGATGAATACGATAGTAATGAAACAAGCTGCAAAAGCAGAACAAGGAAAGAAAAAACACACACCGGAAAGGAGTCAGTCATGGAAATGATGTCTTTAAAAAATGAACTTGCGGGAAATGCTTACCCCGGCAGAGGAATTATCATTGGAAAATCTGCAGACGGCAAGCACGCAGTGACCGCTTATTTTATCATGGGAAGAAGCGAGAACAGCAGAAACCGTGTATTTGTAGAGGATGGAGAGGGAATCCGCACCCAGGCATTTGACCCGTCAAAACTGACAGACCCAAGTCTTATTATCTATGCACCTGTCCGTGTGCTTGGCAATAAAACCATCGTAACCAACGGTGACCAGACCGATACCATTTATGAGCTGATGGACAAACAGCAGACCTTTGAGCAGGCGCTGCGCACCCGGGAATTTGAGCCGGACGCACCGAATTATACGCCGAGAATTTCCGGTATCATGCACATTGAAAACGGAAACTTCAACTATGCCATGTCCATTTTAAAGAGCAACAACGGCAACCCGGATGCCTGCAACCGCTATACCTTTGCCTATGAAAATCCGGTGGCAGGGGAGGCACATTTCATTCACACCTACATGGGCGACGGCAATCCGCTGCCAAGTTTCGAGGGAGAGCCTACATTAGTCGGTATTGATGGCGACATCGACAGCTTTACCAGTCTGGTGTGGGAAAACTTAAATGAAGATAACAAAGTGTCCTTATTTGTCCGTTACATTGACATTGCAACCGGAAAATACGAGACAAGAATTGTGAATAAAAACAAATAGTGCAAAGAAAGGAACGTAAAATGAAAGAATTAGAATTAAAATATGGCTGCAACCCCAACCAGAAACCTTCCAGAATTTACATGGAAAACGGAGAACTTCCCATTAAAGTATTAAGCGGAAAACCGGGATATATCAACTTCTTAGACGCTTTTAACGGCTGGCAGTTAGTCAGCGAGCTGAAAAAAGCCACAGGGCATCCGGCAGCAACCTCTTTCAAGCATGTTTCCCCGGCAGGCGCTGCAGTGGGACTTCCTTTAAGTGAAGTGGAGCGCAAAATTTACTGGGTGGATGATATGGACGTGGAGTTTACCCCTCTGGCAAATGCTTATATCCGTGCGAGAGGTGCGGATAGAATGTCCTCCTTCGGTGATTTTATTTCTCTTTCCGATGTATGTGACAAAGAGACAGCCCTTGTAATAAAAAGAGAGGTTTCCGACGGTGTCATTGCACCGGGTTATACGGAGGAAGCGTTGGAGATATTAAAATCCAAGAAAAACGGAAATTACAATGTCATCGAGATTGACCCGAATTACGTTCCAGCTCCTATCGAGCGCAAAGAAGTGTTCGGAATCACCTTTGAACAGGGAAGAAATGAGCTTGTGATTGACGAGCATTTCTTTGACAATATGGTGACAGAGAACAAAGAACTTCCGGAGTCTGCCAAAATTGATTTGGCAATCGCCATGATTACGTTGAAATATACCCAGTCAAACTCCGTATGTTACGTGAAGGGCGGACAGGCAATCGGTATCGGAGCAGGACAGCAGTCCCGTATCCACTGTACCAGATTAGCAGGCTCTAAAGCAGATAACTGGTGGCTGCGCCAGTCTCCGCAGGTATTAAATCTTCCGTTTAAGGCAGATATCAAGCGTGCAGACCGTGACAATGCCATTGATTTATATATCGGCGAGGATTACATGGATGTACTCTCAGAGGGTGCATGGCAGAATATTTTCACGGAGAAGCCTGCAGTCTTTACTGCGGAGGAAAAACGTGCATGGTTAGACAAGAACCCCGACGTGGCACTTGGTTCCGATGCATTCTTCCCGTTTGGAGATAACATTGAGCGTGCACATAGAAGCGGTGTCAAATATGTGGCTCAGCCGGGCGGTTCCATCCGCGACGATCATGTCATCGACACC
>JAGAIK010000693.1 GCA_017626625.1 Roseburia sp. | reverse complement strand
GCTACCGTACCTATTCTGGTAGTGTACCCGTTCCTGCAAAAATATTTTGTAGGCGGTATGACGGTCGGTGCAGTCAAAGACTGATAACTGATAGATATAAGCTTAAAAAAAGGAGGAGAAGAAGGCTTATGAAACGAAAAAAAATTTGTTCTGTGCTTTTAGTTGCCGCAATGGCAGTGGGAATGCTTGGGGGATGCGGAAATAACAGTGCATCTTCTGACACCGGAAATGCTGCCGGAGGAACAGAAACCGCTTCGGCAGGAGATACAGCAAATTCCGGAGAGGTGACAGAATTAACATTCTTTAATGCGGATGGGCAGGAGGACCCCTGGACAGACCCGGTGGCATTAGCGCTGACAGAGGCAACAGGAGTTAAGCTGAAAACAGAATATCCGCTTCAGACAGATGATGAGAGTGTTGCCCTGATGATTGCGGAGCAGAGTTATCCCGATATGATTTTTGCAAAAGGTGATGCGGGCAGCCTGATTGAAGCAGGGGCGTTAATTGACATGACAGACCTGATTGAAGAGTATGGTCCGAATATCAAAAAGCTTTACGGAGATGAGTTTAACAAATTAAAATATTCTGCGGATGACCCGTCTATTTATCAGTTATCTTCTTATGAAGTAGGCGGAGAAAAATATAAACATTCTGGTACCGCACAGGTGCAGTGGGAAGTATTAAAGGCGAACGATTACAAAATCCCGGAGACCTTAGATGAGTTCGGCGATATGTTAATCGCATACATGGAAGAACACCCCACCACAGATGACGGACTTGAGACCATTGGTTTCACCTTATCTGCGGCGGACTGGCACTGGATGATTACCCTGGGAAATCCGGCAGGCTTTATTGCAGACGGCGCACCGGACAACGGACAGTGGATTATTGACGAAAACAACGAGGCAATGTACAAATTCCGCTCCGAGAAGGAAAAAGAGTACTTCAGATGGATGAACAAAATGTACAACGCAGGTGTGTTAGACAAAGAATTTGCAACCCAGACCCATGAGGACTATATTTCCAAGATTGCATCCGGACGTGTCTTAGCTCTCTTTGATACGGACTGGGATTACCAGGATGGTGAGAAGGTATTAAAAGCAGACGGTAAATACGAGAAAACCTATGCTCCGCTGCCTCTGACCATGGATGCAGATACGAAATGTGCAGCTTTGATGTATCAGGGACTTACCACCGGATACGGCGTCGGTATCTCCGTAGACTGTGAAGACCCGGTTGCAGCAATTAAATTCCTGGATTACATCTGTTCTGACGAAGGTCAGGTATTGACAAGATGGGGAATTGAAGGTGTGAATTACGAAATCGACGATGAGGGACACCGCTACAGAACCCAGGAAGAAATTGATTACGCAAACACAGACAAAGATTACAGCAAAAAAACAGGTGTTGGTTTCCACGGATATCCATTCCCATATTACGGTGACGGCACGTTAGACCCAACCGGAAGCACTTATACCACAACAAGCAAAGAATCTGTTATTGCAGAGTATGACGAGGAGCAGAAGGCAGCATGTGAGGCGTGGGGCGTAGAGCTTTTGGTAGATATCTTCCCGCAGGCAGATGAGTTTGAAACACCGATGTATTCTCCTGTATGGGCTTACACAATGCCGGATGAGTTTACTCAGATTTCCGACCAGTTAGACGAAGTGGCATGGCCTGCATTAGTAAAAGCGGTGATTGGCAGTGAGAGTGAGTTCGACGCTACTTACGATAAGATGCTTTCCGACCTTGACAACGTAGGCGTGGCAGATGCGGAAGCTATGCTGACCCAGATTATTCAGGATAAGGTTGCGGCTGCTGAATAATAATTGAATAAAAATGTGAGGGAGCCATTGCACAGCGGATTGGAGTGTTGATGGCTCTCTTTCTGTTTTTGTTTTGGAGGGGGGACTGTGGAGGCATAGCGGACAAAGCCCGGCCTGCTTTTGTTCCGGATGGGGGGACTGTAGAGGCATAGCGGACAAAGCCCGGTCTGTTTTTGTTCCGTTGTGCAGAGCTAAGAAGTTCTAAACAGCCTGTAAGTTAGGTTGTGGATAAGGGACGCAACCGACAT
>JAGAIK010000692.1 GCA_017626625.1 Roseburia sp. | reverse complement strand
GACGTTTTACTTCGTATACCCCAAACCAGCTATTTTCGTACCAGATACAGAGAAATGTCCATTCCTTTGGCTCATTCATCTGAGATATGTAACTAAAAATTCCTTGAAAAATAAGGAAAAAACACTTGACTAAATAGGGAGTGTAATTTCTATGAAAATTGAAGCGAACGATTTATGCAAGATTTACGGCAGTGGTGAAAACCGGGTAACGGCTTTAAGCCATGCCAGCCTCTGTCTTTCTGACGGGGATTTTCTTTCTATTATGGGACCTTCCGGCAGTGGTAAAAGCACATTATTGCACCTGTTGTCGGGCTTGGATGCTCCCACTTCCGGCAGTCTTAGCTATGACGGGAGGGATATTTACCGGCTTACGGACAGGGAGCTTTCTGACTTCCGCAGGCGGCGTATTGGATTTATTTTCCAGAAGTTTCATCTGCTTCCGGTGCTGACTGCCCGGGAAAATATTCTTATGCCGCTGCTGTTGGACAAAAAGCAGCCTGATGAAGCCTATTTTGAGCGGATTACAATGCTTTTGGGGATTTCTGACCGTTTGGAGCATCTGCCCTGCGAGCTGTCCGGCGGGCAGCAGCAGCGGGTTGCCATTGCCCGTGCCCTGATTGCCCGGCCGGATGTGATTTTTGCGGATGAACCTACTGGAAATTTGGATACGAAGAGCGGCGGCGAAGTTATGGATCTGCTGAAAAGTGTTCACAGGGAGTTTGGCAAAGCTCTGGTGATTATCACCCATGACCAGCGGATTGCCCGGATGGCGGAACGCCATGTTGTCATGACGGACGGTGTACTTTCGGAGGTGACGGCAGAATGAAATCTTATCGCAGATTGGCATATAAAGAACTTTTGGCGCAGAAAATGACCTCTCTTCTGATTTTCATTGCGTTGATTCTTTCCACCATGATGACTGCCGCCATCGGACAGTCCGCAGGGGTTCTCTCCGCCATGCGCCAGCAGCAGGCAATCGCCATCGGCGGTGACCGCTACGCCACCTTTGTGCAGTTGACGGAGGAACAGACTGCTTTCCTGCAAAACGAGTCCAAGCTGTCCTATGTGGGGTTGTCCATTGACCTCGGAACCGTAAAACTAAACAGCTCCCTCACCCTTTCCCTGGTGGAATATCAGGAGGGTTCCGGGGATGCCTATCCCTCCATCACCACAATAAAGGAGGGGCGTCTGCCACAACAGCCGATGGAAATTGCTTTGCCAAAGGACGCTCTGCAGCTTCTCGGCTTTACCGGGAAGATTGGAGATACCGTTACTCTGACCCTGGAAAAGGCGCTGCGCCACGGCGTTATGACAGAGAGCTTTTCCTATCGGCAGGGTTTTATCCTTACGGGCATTACGGAGAGCAATTATATCAGCTACACCTCCGGCATCCTGCAGGGCATTGTGGGCTGCGGCACAGCGGAAAAAGTTCTTCCCAAAGAATACCTCTATTTCATTGCGGATATCCGCACAGCGGATAAAAATTCTTTTCAGGAAACTGTCCATGATATTGCTGCGGCATTAAAGCTCCACGAATTGGATACTATGTACAATACGGTCTATCTCGATGCACTGCATATTCCCTACGACAGGGAGGCTGCCGACACGGTTTTTTCTGACGAGGGCTTTTCCTTCACTTTGTTTGCCGGAGTTCTAATCGGTGCTCTCTTTCTGATTGCCGCCGGGCTTGTGATTTATAATATTTTGAAGATTGCCGTTACCAAACGTCTGGAGCAGTACGGCACGCTGCGGGCAATCGGTGCACGAAAACACCAGCTTTATGTCATCGTTACCCTGGAGGTTCTGCTGTTATGCGGCGCAGGAATCCCCGTGGGGCTTTTCTTTGGTGTCCTCTCCGCCAAAGGGATTTTAACCGCTGCCACAAGCCTGCTGTCCCCCGATTTATTTCTGGCATCCGACAGCAGTGAGCTTGCACGCCTGATTGCCGAAAACAGCGGCGCAAAACCCTTTTATTTGGCGGCAAGCGCCCTGATTACTCTGCTGTTTGCTTTTCTTGCAGCCTTTCCCGCTGCTTCCTTTGCGGCTAAAGCGTCTCCTGTTACTGCTATGTCCGGCGTTCCCTTAAGGATGAAACGCAGACGCCGCCGGGCGGGAAAAATCCGGAATTTCGAGCGGTACTATGCGGCGTTGAATTTAAAGAGAAATCCGGCGAGAACCGCCGTCACCGTTCTTTCCCTGACGATGAGCATTGCAGTGTTTATTGCCCTGCAAAGCTCTGTCGGTATGCTGAATGCTGCCGGCTCAAAGGAAACGGAGCACTTAGGGGATTATTCCCTCATCAATGAAACGGTGGGATTTTCACCGGAGGAACTGGAAAAGCTAGAGGCAGACGGAAATATTCTTTCCGTTGCCGCCATGCAGTTTTCCCTCTATGAGCAGGACAATGCGGGACAGGTAACGGGCATTTCCTTAGATTTCACGCTTCAGCCCGGTGAAACGTTTCAGATTCTCGGCTTAAACGACAGTTATCTGGATGCCTTTTTCGGTTCCATGCTGACCCCGGAAGAATTAGAAGCTTTCCGGCAGGGAGAGGGCTGTATTGTCCGAAATCCCATTCCCCTCAACATTGAGGGGCAGGAAATTCCCCGTTCCAACATTGCCGCCGGAAGCGACATTACCGTGGCAGGGCAAAAACTGCCTGTTCTTTTTACTTTAAATAATTATGACGGATACCTCAGTGTGGGAAATAACGGATTTATCAACGGCGTCCAGGTAATCGTAAGCGACCGTCTTTATCCCGGTCTGACAGGCAGCAGCGCCTATGTAGAGTTTCTCCCTGCCCTGACCAATGACGCTGACCGTGATGTGGTTGATACCCTAATCAATGACCTCTGCGCCAATTATCCGGGAACCACGTTTCTCTCTTATGAAGAAACGGACCGCCAGCTAGAGGAAAGCTTTGCCCAGATAAAACTGCTCTCCTGGGGGCTTATCCTGTTCGTGGGGCTTATCGGCATTTTAAACATCATCAACACCGTTTCCACTAATATCCACACCCGTTTACAGGAAATCGGCATTCAGCGTGCCATCGGAATGAGCGCCGGAAGTCTCTGCCGGACTTTTTTGTGGGAAAGCGCCATTTACGGCTTAACCGCAGCGCTGGCGGGAAGCTTCTGCGGATATCTTTGTACCATTTTTATCGACGCAGCCGCAACAGACCTTTTGCAGTTTACCACATTTCCACTGGCGGCTGCCTTAGAGGCTTCCCTCCTCTCCGTTGCCGCCTGCCTGCTGTCTGCCGCCATTCCGCTGCGGGGCATTCGCAATTACAGTATTGTAGATTCTATGGAACATGCGGAATAAATGCCGGGACTGCCCCATAAATTGACAATGCGTACAATTCGTGCTAGGATTTTTTACAGACATTTCAACACAAGGAGGATTTTTTATGCCATTTATCCACACACAGACTACCGTAACTCTTGATAAAGCAAAATGCGACAGTTTAACGGCGTCCTTAAACTCCATCACCTCTTCCTGCCTCGGCAAAGGGGAGAACTGGATTATGACCGGATATACCGACAAGGCGAACCTGTATTTTCAGGGAAACCAGAACGGCGATACTGCCTATGTGGAAGTGAAGCTTTTCGGCACTCCGGATGCGGCTGCCTGCGACAAGATGACCGGGGAGGTCTGCCGTCTCTATGAAAAGGAGCTGGGGATTCCCCAAAACCGCATTTATGTTTCCTATTACCCTACCGGAAACTGGGGCTGGAACGGTTCCAACTTTTAATTGCGGCATAAAAAAACAGCTATCTGAAAGCATTTTCGTTCTTTGCTTTCAAGTAGCTGTTTTTCTTATTTTTTCCCGGAGAAAAGCTTCGCCCAGAAAGACTTTTTTTCCGTCGGTTCCGGCTCTTTCTCCTGGGGGAAACGTTCTTCCGTCTCAGAATACCCCGGCATTTTATCCTCATAGACCCAGTAATCTTCCACATCCGTTCTCCCGTTAATTCTGCGGCACATTTCCTTGATGACCTCCATCATGGCATCTAACATTTTCTCCGCATTCTGTGCCATCCGGTCCTCATAACGCATTCCCCGGTCAGGACCTTCCTCTCCGCTGATACAGTCATCTCCTAAAACCCTCAGCTTGTTTAACCTGTCCCGCTGTTCCTTCCTGGCACTGCTTAAAAAACGGCTCACCATAACGTTATGGGCTTCGTCGCTGGTATAGCACAGATAATGCTCCATGGTGGTCTCCGCCGGGAAACCGATGCCATAGTATTCATTATAAAAGTGGCAGATGGTTTCCGCCGCCTCCCGAAGCTTCATGCCGCACTCCCTCGGCTGCTTCCAATAGAGATTTTCCGCTTCTTCTAACTTCCCCTCAATCTGCTCATAGGCGGATTTCACGGTTTCATCCGGAAATTCGCCCTCCAGCATAAATGAATAAGTCATACCCCGCCCTTCTTTCTAACACTTCATCTCATGTAAACGTCTATAACAATGTGTACTGCATCATTTCATATGCCAGGCGGCTGCCCTCCATGATCGCCTCCGGCAGCAGTGCCCGCGCCACGCATTTTAACTCTTCCTCCGGTGCGTCCACCCGCCTTAAATAGGCGTAATCACCGTCTATTTTCGCCACAATATAGTCCACTCTCTCGAACATAGCTACTCTCCTAACGCCGCAAGAACTTCCCGGCAGACCTCCTGCTTTTCTTTTCCGTCCACACAGATGGTGACGTCCGCCACCGTTTCGTAGCGCTCTCTCCGTTTCTCCATCAGCTCCCGGATAAACTCCACGTTCATGTTCCCGTTTAAAATCGGGCGGTCCGTACTGTTTTTCACACGCTCGTAAATCGTCTCCGGGGTGGCTTTCAGCAGTACGATACAGCCGTTTTCCTTCATTAACGCCGCATTTTCATCCCGCAGTACGCTGCCGCCTCCGCAGGAAACCACCATATTTTCCTTTCCCAGAAAAGAACGGAGCAGCTCCGTCTCCAAATCCCGGAAATACTCTTCCCCGAATTTTTCAAAAATATCGGAAATTTCCATTCCCTGCTGGTCCACAATCATCTGGTCCATCTCAATGCGCTTCGCATCCTTCATTTTCACCAGTTCTCTGGCGATGGTACTTTTCCCGGCTCCCATAAAGCCAATCAGATAAATATTTTTCATGAATGCCCCCTAGCTGAAAAATTTCTCTTTTACTTCTTCCACCGGCATATCCTGTCCCGTGTAAAGTTTAAATGCCGCAACGCCCTGCCACAGCAGCATTCCCTTTCCGTTGATACAGGTACAGCCCGCCTCCTTTGCTTCCCGGAGCAGTCTTGTCTCTTCCGGGTTATAGACAGCGTCCGCCACCACAAGACCGGGACGGAAAGCGGATGTGTCCTTCACCACGCTCTCATTTTCCATGGGCTTCATGCCTACAATCGTGGCGTTGGCAAAAATATCACTGGACTGGATTTCTTCCGTCATTTTCGCTGTATCTGCGATATCGTATACATTTACGATGCAGGTAGGCACTTCTTTTCTGATTTTCTCCGCTGTCGCTAAGGTGCGCTCAAAGAAATCGTCCTTAATATTGAAAATAGAAATCTCCCTCGCCCCGTCTAAGGCACACTGTACCTGAATTGCGGTAGCAGCTCCGCCGCCGCCTGCCACTGTAATTTTCTTTCCCTTAATATCAATTCCGTGGTCTTTTAAATTGGCGACAAATCCCTCCCCGTCTGTAATGTATCCCGTCAGTTTTCCATCGTCGTTGACAATCGTATTCACCGCCCCGATGATACGTGCCGCCGGGGACAGCTCATCCATATATTTCAGCGCCTCTGTCTTACAGGGCATGGTAACGTTGCAGCCCCGCATTTTAAAGGTTTTCATCGCCGCAATAGCGTCCTTTACTTCCTCTACCTTGATATCAAATGCCACATAGGCATAATCTAAGCCCAAACGCGCAAAGCTGTAATTGTACATCGCCGGGGAACCGGAATGTCCCACCGGAGAGCCGATTAATGCCAAAAGTCCTGTGTGTCCTGAAATTCTGCTTTCCATTGTTTTCTCCTTTTTGTCCGGCACTTCTTAAAGTACCTGTATTCACTTCATTTTTTCGTTCTTTTTCATAGGAATACTATTATCATAACTGGTTTCCCACAGCTTTTCAATCACTTTCTTCCCATCGAAAAACTTACACGACTCTCTCTGTCCGGTAACGGATATCCGCCCCGTCTCCGGTGAGAACCACCTGCATGAGCTTCTTTTCCAGAAAAGGCTGCATGGCACGCTGCAGCAGTTCCTCCTGCTCCACCTGATATTTTCCATCCGTCAATAGAATAATGAGTTTTGCCCGCGCCTGGAATAATCTTAAATAAGAAATTAACTTTTCAAAGCTCTTTTTGCAGAGTTGCTGCTGATAATCTTCATAATAGCTGCTTAGCTGCACCATGGACATCGGACTGACTTTACACGTAATGTTTTCATCTCCCTGCCACTGCACCACGTTCAGCCGCACATTGCGGAACACTTCACTGTGGATTTTCAGTGTCCCCAGCAGCTCCGGCAGATAGTCCGCCACCTGCTCACGGCTCAGGCTACCGTCAATAACCACCGCCATCTCCAATATCTGCCCGGTATAATTTCCCGGCACATGAAGAATGCGCTCTACTGTATTTTTAAAAGTTTTCAGAAAAACCGGTGATTTGTTCATTTCTTTCTTCCTTTCGTACTTACGCCAGCTCGCTCCAGACGATGTTTTTCAGCCGTCTGGTGAGGGAGGTGGTTCCTGCGTCCCGAAGCTGCTGGGAAATCAATATGGTAATTCCGTTTTTCGGGCTGTTGCTGAAATAGTCCCCCAGCCAGCCGTCCCAGCCGTATTCCCCCTCCGTTGCCATGAAAAATGTCTTGCCCGGCTCCTTTGCCACCCGCATAAGATTGCCGTAGGTATACCCTCCCAGGCTGTCCCAGTTGTGGTCAAAGACCTCCTGCTGCCAGCTTAAAAGCTCCCCTCCGGTCATAAAGCGCACCGTCTGCGGTTTTAAAATCTCTCTTCCTTTATATGTTCCCTGCGCCATCAGCATTGCGGCAAAATGGGAGTAATCGTCCATGGTGGAGGCAAGTCCTGCGCCGCCGGATTCAAACGCCGGCTGTTTTTCCATGGTATTCATGATACCCAGATGGCTTTGGGTATATAATGCCAGCCCCTCCGCCGTCCGCTCATATACTTTCGCCAACCGGGACTGTTTTTCCTCCGGCACATAAAATGCCGTGTCTTCCATCTCCAGAGGTTCAAAAAAGGTCTCCCTTAAAAATTCCCCAAACCGTTTTCCGCTGATTACCTCAATCACCGCTCCCAGCACATCCGCAGATGTCCCGTACTGCCATGCGCTGCCCGGCTGAAATGCCAGCGGTATCTGTCCTAAGCGGTTCGCAATCTCCACCGTCCCCAAAGCCTCTTCCCCGAAAAGTCTGGCTTTGATTTCCTCAAATAATTTTTCGGTTTCGGAATAGCTGATGCAGGGGGCTGCACCGCCGTAAACCAGCCCGGAGGTCATCTGCAGCAAGTCCTGAATACGCACCGGACGGCGCACCGGCACAAGCCCCTCTTCTCCCGCCACCATGGCATTCTGAAAGCCCGGCAGAAACTCCTGCACATTTGCCCCTAAGTCTAACAGCCCGCGCTCCATCAGCGCCATCGCCGCAGCGGAGGTCACTGGCTTTGTCATGGAATAGAGCCTTGTGATGGTGTCCCGCTCAAAATGTCTCTTTTCTTCTAAATCCGCATATCCCGCCTGGGCGTACGCCGCTTCTTTTCCGTCCTTCAAAATGAGGATATTCGCTCCTGCCACTTCTCCGCGCTCTACTGCACGAATTAATTCCTGTTTTAACTTTTCGCTTAACACAATCTATCCTTCTCCTCTATAAAAATGTTGATTTCCTTACTCGCAGAACTTTGATACTCTCTATCTATTCTGCAGCAACTCCATCAGCTCCCGTTCCTCCGCTTTCACCGAGCCCTGT
>JAGAIK010000691.1 GCA_017626625.1 Roseburia sp. | reverse complement strand
GTAAATATGGTTGGTATGTAAAATAGTGGATTTTGATACCCTCATAAAAAATCCGGGAAGAATATCCTCGAGTTCATACAGTTTATACTTCGTCCGGTACGCCTCCGTTTTCGTGTGGGCGCTGATACCGCTATCGTCCGTCTCAAAAAACAGGATTTCGTCTAACGTCAGGTAATATTCTGTATTTCCTTTATAAAAAACAAATCTCTGCGCCGCACTGCTGACCTCGCTGACTGCCTTCTGTATGGCCGCCACCTCTTCCGTCAGCCCACGGCAGCGGATAATGACTTCCTCCTCCGCTAAGGCTTCCTCAATTTCAATTTTAATTTTCATGTGTAAACCCCTTTGTTTTCTGACATGGTCTTAGTATAAAAAAAGAACCTCCCGATGTAAATAGCTTTACACCAAGAGGTTTGTTTTTACAGGTAAGTGGTAAGTTTTCAGATTAATGCGGTCAGCGCCCGCACTGCGGTATCTAAATAGGGGTTCTCCGTTTCATGGAATTTTCCCTCGTCTGCCTTTTCTGCAAACGCTGGGTCAAGGGGCATTTTCCCAAATACCGGAAGCTTTAACTCCTCCGCCACCTTCTCAATCTGGCTCTCCCCAAAGAGCTTGATTTCTTTGCCGCAATCCGGGCATTTTAAGTAGCTGAAGTTTTCCACCACGCCCAATACCGGAACGTGCATCATTTCCGCCATGTTGTAGGCTTTCTTTACAATCATCTGTACCAGTTCCTGGGGGGAGGTGACAATCACAACTCCGTCCACCGGAAGGGACTGGAATACCGTCAACGGCACATCTCCGGTTCCCGGAGGCATGTCAACGAAGAGATAATCCACGTCTCCCCACACCGTCTCATTCCAGAACTGTTTCACCACTCCGGCAATTACCGGACCTCTCCAGATGACCGGGTCTTCCTCATTGTCTAACAACAGGTTGATAGACATAATCTTTGTACCGTTTTCCGCCTCCATAGGCACCATGCCCTGCTCACTTCCGTAAACCTGTCCGTGAACGCCGAACATTTTCGGGATAGACGGACCTGTGATATCCGCATCCATAATGCCTACCTTATATCCCGCTTTATTCATAGCCGTCGCTAAGGAAGCCGTCACGAAGGATTTTCCAACGCCGCCCTTTCCGCTGACTACCCCAATCACTTTTTTAATATTAGATGCCGCATTCATAGGCTCTTTGGCGATTCCGCTGCCGCCTCCTGCCTTGCTCGGACACCCCTCACAACTTTCTCTTGAGCAGCTTGATGCGCCGCTGCAGCTACTGTTTTCTGGCATAATTTTGCCCTCCATTCTCGCTTACTTCTTTTTTATCATAATTTCCTGCGCACTCGTTTTCCTTCTTCCTGAAAATCTCCTTCAGGCTCTCAACGTAAGGCGCCCGCGCCACACCGTATTCCGTGACAATGCCCGCTATCAGTTCATGGTCTGTCACATCAAATGCCGGGTTAAAGACCTTCACTCCCTCAGGCGCCATCCGCTCCTTGTACCACATCTCCGTCACTTCCTCCGCCGGACGCTGTTCGATGTTGATTTCTGCTCCGGTGGCAGTATTCAGGTCGATGGTAGAAGTGGGTGCACAGATATACACCGGAACTCCATAATATTTTGCTACGGCAGCCACCACGGAAGTCCCGATTTTGTTGGCGGTATCTCCGTTGGCTGCCACCCTGTCACAGCCCACAAAAACGGCATTGACCCAGCCGTTTTTCATAACGGTGGCAGACATATTGTCGCATATCAGCGTGACGTCCACGCCGGAGGACTGCAACTCAAAGGCTGTCAGTCTTGCCCCCTGTAACAGCGGTCTTGTCTCATCCGCAAAAACATGGAAACCATACCCCCGCTCCTGTCCTAAATAAATGGGGGCTGTGGCGGTGCCGTATTTGCTGGTGGCAAGCTGACCTGCATTGCAGTGAGTCAGAATGCCGTCCCCCGGCTTTACCAACTCTAAGCCGTACTCTCCGATTTTTTTGCAGACTAAGATATCTTCCTCCTGAATCGCCACCGCTTCCTGCCTCAGCTTTTCCTTAATAGCGGAAACAGGCTTCTTGCGCTCTCTTTCCACTACCCGGAGCATACGGTTTAATGCCCAGCTTAAATTGACTGCGGTGGGGCGGGCAGAGTCTAAATACTCCTTCTGCTTCACAAATTCCCGGTAAAAGGTTTCGTAATCTTCCGTATCTATCTGTATGCTCAGGACATAAATACCGAAAGCGGCTGCCACGCCGATGGCAGGGGCGCCTCTGACCTTTAACAGGTAGATGGCGTCCCAAAGTTCCCGGGCTGTTTTCAGGGAAATCAGTTCAATCTTTCCCGGCAGCTTCGTCTGGTCTATAATGACAACCGCACCCTTTTCCTCGTCTAAGCGCACTGTCTCATAATCCATAATCGTTTTTGTTTTCTGCTGCATGAGCGAACCTCTCATTTTCTCTCTGTTTTTTCGTATCAAACCTGTGTTTCAAATTGGCAGGCGCTGCTGTTACGCTCCCTGATTGGAGAGATTCATCAGGGAAACCACCACCAGCATAACAATACTTATGATGCCCAGAATAATACCAATAATGGCATATTTCTTTTTTTCCTTTGATTTCAGTCCCAAAAATCCGAAGCCTATGGCTATAATGCCAAAAACCACGCCGTAACCACCGCAGCTTAAGGCTGCGCCAATGATACCAAATACCAGGGACATCAGGGCATTCTGTTCATCCTTCCCCTGTGTTCCCCGCTCCTCCTCTTTCTTAAAGCCGTACATTGATTTTTTCTTATCACTCATGCCGTATTCTCCATTTCTGTTTTTCTATTTTTGTTACGTTTTCAAAAATATTCATAACTATGAGTATATCATTGCATACCGCATTTCGCAAGATTTCTGCAAGGCTTTAGAATTCTTTTATTTTTTCAGGCAGGAAAAGGGCTGCCCTCCAAAAGTCACCTTTCAGACGGCAGCCCCGTTTCCACTTTTATCTTTTTCTCTTATTTACCTAATTCTGCTTTTAATGCAGCGGTCAGTGCAGGAACGATTTTGTTTAAGTCTCCAACAAGACCGTAATCAGCAACATCGAAGATTGGAGCATCTTCATCTTTGTTGATTGCGATAATCAGGTCAGAATCTTCCATACCTGCTACGTGCTGGATTGCACCGGAAATACCGATGGCAAAGTAAATCTGCGGACGAACAGTTTTTCCTGTCTGTCCTACCTGTAAATCAACTGGTAACCAGCCATTCTCTACAACGGCACGGGAACAGCTTACCGTACCGCCAAGTACTTCTGCTAAATCCTCTAACAGTTTGAAGTTCTCTTTGGAGCCAACACCACGTCCACCGGATACTAAAATCTTAGCTTCCATGATGTTTGCTGTTGTCTTAACAGCTTTTACGATGTTAAGAATCTCAACATATCTGTTGTTTGGTGTGAAGCCCGGATTAAACTCAACCACATTAGCCTTTGCGCCTGCGATTGGAGCGATTTTCTGCATAACGCCCGGACGTACGGTTGCCATCTGCGGACGGTTATCCGGACAAGCGATTGTTGCAATGGTATTTCCACCGAATGCAGGACGTGTCATTAATAACTGGTTGTGTTTCTGCTCGTCTTCTTTGCCCGGAGCTGCTACTAATGGGAAGTCACCAATCTCAAGAGAAGTACAGTCAGCAGTCAGACCTGTTTTCACTCTTGCGGAAACAGTAGGACCTAAATCACGTCCGATTGCTGTTGCACCAACTAACATAATCTCCGGTTTGTACTCATTGATAACAGATGCCAGTGCGTGTGCATAAGGCTCTGTTCTGTACTCTTTTAATTCCGGGTCATCTACAACGATAACTCTGTCTGCGCCGTACTCTGCTAACTGGTCTGCAAGACCTTTTACTTCAGAACCAATCAAAACAGCAGTAACGTCAGTACCTAAATCTTTTGCCAAGTCTTTGCCTTTTCCAAGTAATTCAAATGCAACGCCATCTAATACGTTATCTACCTGCTGAGCAAAGACAAATACTCCTTTATATTCTTCTAAAGCCATTTTATTCACCACTTTTCCTTTTTTTATTAGATAATGTGTTTCTCTTTGAATTTACCAATCAAATAGTTTACAGACTCTGTCGGGTCAAGGTTTACTTTCTCACCAGCGCCTTTTGCTACTTTATCAGAAGCCTTTGCAATCTTAGTCGGTGAACCCTTTAAACCTAAGTCAGAATCATCAACGTCTTTCAAATCGGCTCTTCCCCAAACGGTAACTTCTTTGTCACATGCGTCAAAGATGCCGCCCGGAGTCATATAACGCGGAACATTTAACTCAGAAAGAGCTGTAATTAAGCAAGGCATTTTTGCTTTTAACTCATGGTATCTGTCCTCATACTGACGTTTTACCACAACAGAATCCCCCTCGATTTTGATGTCTGCCGCATAGGAAATAACCGGAAGTCCAAGGTGCTCTGCAATCTGCGGACCAACCTGTGCGGTATCACCGTCAATAGCCTGACGACCTGTGATGATTAAATCATAGTCCAGATTACGAAGTGCTCCGGCGATGGTGGTGGAGGTTGCCCATGTATCAGCTCCGCCCAATACTCTGTCTGTTACAAGAATTGCTTCGTCTGCTCCCATTGCCATTGCCTCACGGAGAACTGCATCTGCTTTTGGAAGTCCCATGGTAAGTACGGTAACCTTTGCACCTGTCTCATCTTTAATTCTAAGTGCTGCCTCAAGACCAGCTTTGTCATCTGGATTCATGATAGCAAGCATTGCTGCTCTATCAAGAGTTCCGTCCGGGTTGAATTTTACTCCACCCTTTGTGTCAGGAACCTGTTTAATACATACTACGATATTCATGTATTTTCACTCCTTATTTTTATTATATGTTCGACGCGGAGCGAACTCAAGATGCTGTGCATCTTTCGTGCGCGTTGCGCCCTCAAATGGCTAATAGAAATATTCCGCTCATGCAAGCATGGCTCCATATTTCTATCAGCCATTCTCGCTCCGCTGTATCGCGGCTATTTCAAAAGTGCGCCGGAGATTACCATTCTCTGAACCTCGCTGGTTCCTTCGTAAATCTCTGTAATCTTAGCATCACGCATCATACGCTCTACGTCATACTCTCTGATGTATCCGTATCCACCGAATAACTGAACAACCTCTGTTGTAACAGCCATTGCTGTCTCTGCTGCGAATAATTTTGCTTTTGCAGCCTCTACGGAATATACCTTCTGGGTAGCTTTTGCCATTGCAGCTTTGTAAACTAACATCTGGGCAGCTTCTACTCTGGTCGCCATATCAGCTAACTTAAACTGTGTGTTCTGCTGCTGTGCGATGGAACGTCCGAACTGTTTTCTCTCTTTGGTGTAAGCGATGGCACGCTCTAATGCGCCCTCTGCGATACCAAGAGCCTGTGCAGCGATACCGATACGTCCGCCGTCAAGGGTGTGCATTGCGATTGGGAAACCTTTTCCCTCTGCTCCTAAGAGGTTCTCTTTCGGGATTCTGCAATCCTCGAAGATTAATTCATAGGTAGAAGAACCACGGATACCCATTTTCTTCTCTTTTGTACCAAAGGAGAAGCCCGGAGCTCCCTTGTCTACGATAAATGCTGAGAAGTTCTTTTTCTTTCTGCCTCTCTTGTCCTCGGTGATGCTTGTGATTGCGATTACAATGTAAACATCTGCAACTTTACCGTTGGTGATGAAACATTTAGAACCATTTAATACCCACTCGTCACCGTCTAAAACAGCTTTGGTCTGAGCGCCCTGAGCGTCCGTACCAGCGCCCGGCTCGGTTAAAGCGAAGGCACCGATTTTCTCTCCGGTTGCAAGGGCTTTTACATATTTCTGTTTCTGGTCTTCTGTACCATAAGTCAAAATCGGGTCAATGCAGAGGGAGGTATGTGCGGAAACAATAACACCTGTGGTTGCACAAACCTTAGATAACTCCTCGACACACATCACATAGGTCAGAGGGTCACAGCCCTGTCCGCCGTACTCCTTCGGTACCGGGATTCCCATGAAACCGTATTTCTGCATTTTTTTCACTGTCTCCATTGGGAACTGCTCTGTCTCATCAACTTCCTGTGCCAATGGTTTTACTTCTGTCTCGGCAAATTCTCTGAACAGAGAACGCGCCATTTCATGTTTTTTATCTAAAGCAAAATCCATGATAAAAATTCCTCCATTTACTATTTATTTATCAATATCTGTCTGTTCTTCGGCAGATAAATCTACTGTGCATCCACCGGGGTTTTTGTGCGGTCTGCATTGTATACATAGAAGCCTTTTCCTGTCTTAGCGCCAAGGTTGCCGCCGCGAACCATCTTGCGGATTAACGGACATGCACGGTATTTGCTGTCACCTGTCTCATTGTAAAGAACGTCCATGATGGCAAGGCAGATATCAAGACCGATGAAGTCACCTAACTCAAGAGGTCCCATCGGATGGTTTGCACCAAGTTTCATAGCTGCATCAATACCTGCGATATCAGATACACCTTCCATCTTGATGAAAGCAGCTTCGTTAATCATCGGGATTAAGATACGGTTTACAACGAAACCTGCAGCTTCGTTCACCTGTACCGGTGTTTTTCCGATTTCTTCAGAAATTTTCTTAATGGATTCTACGGTCTCGGCAGGAGTATTCACACCGGCGATTACTTCGATAAGTTTCATACGGTCTGCCGGATTGAAGAAGTGCATACCTACCATCGGACGGGTAAGTCCGTTACCGATTTCGGTAATGGAAAGGCTGGAGGTATTAGAAGCAAAGATACACTCCGGTTTTGCAATCTTGTCTAACTCAGCGAATGTAGTTTTCTTAACTTCCATATTCTCAAATGCTGCCTCTACGATTAAATCGCAGTCTGCGCAAAGGTCTTCTTTTAAGCCTGGGGTGATTTTTGCAAGGATGCCGTCCACTGCTTCCTGTGTCATTTTTCCTTTTTCTACCAGTCTTGCGTAACCTTTTTTAATTTTTTCTTTTCCGCCTTCAGCCCACTCCTGTTTGATATCACAAAGAGCTACTTCATAGCCTTCTACCTGAGCAAATGCTTTTGCAATGCCCTGTCCCATAGTTCCTGCGCCAATAACACCAACCTTCATGTCGGTTACCTCCTAAGATTTTATTTCATATTTTATATTGCATTTTCCTCACCTTTTACAGGCGGTTCAAATGCAGGTTATGCTTACATAAACATTTGCCGAAGGAACAGGCATTATGCCTGTTCATCCGGCTGGTTCACTTTTTCTTATTCTCTTTCAACGATGGTAGAACATCCCATACCGCCGCCGATACACAGGGTAGCAAGACCTTTCTTAGCGTCTCTTCTCTGCATCTCGTGTAATAAGGTAACGAGGATACGGCATCCGGAAGCTCCTACCGGGTGTCCTAATGCGATAGCACCGCCGTTTACGTTTACTTTAGACATATCGAAGTTCAAGTCTCTTGCAACTGCGATAGACTG
>JAGAIK010000690.1 GCA_017626625.1 Roseburia sp. | reverse complement strand
GCCAGAGCGGATTGCAGGAGAGCGTTTACAATGATTTTTACATCGGAGAAGGGGCGGACGTCACCATTGTGGCGGGCTGCGGGATTCACAACTGCGGCGTGGACACCTCGAAGCATTCCGGTATCCATACTTTTTACTTAGAGAAAAATGCAAAGGTGCGCTACGTGGAACGCCATTACGGCGAGGGGGACGGAAACGGGGAAAATATTATGAACCCGGAGACGGTAGTCCATTTAAAAGAAGGCGCCCATATGGAGATGGAGACCACCCAGATTAAGGGCATCGATTCCACTATCCGTATCACCCGGGGAGATTTAGCGGAGGGAGCTTCCTTAGAGATTCATGAGAAAATCATGACCCATGGAAAACAGTATGCCAAGACAGATTTTGCGGTGGATTTAAACGGCGACAACTCCAGTGTCAACTTAGTGTCCCGTTCCGTGGCAAAGGGACAGTCGAAGCAGGAATTTTTCTCCATTATGAACGGAAACGGCGCCTGTGCAGGTCACAGCGAATGCGACGCTATTATTATGGACGATGCCTGTGTGACGGCAAGCCCGCAGCTTACTGCAAATAATATCGACGCCAATCTGATTCATGAGGCAGCCATCGGAAAGATTGCAGGGGAGCAGTTGATTAAATTAATGACCCTCGGTCTGACGGAGAAAGAGGCAGAAGAGCAGATTATCAATGGATTTTTGAAGTAATACGAAAAAAGGGTGTTTCAAAAGCCGGAGGGCTTTTTGAATACCCTTTTATTGCCCTATGGCAAATTGCAGAGAAAAGTCTGCAATTAATCGTCCGCATTTGTAAGGAAAGAAATGTGTCCAACTCTGTCGCGGTTTTCTGTTTCCTGCTTTGAGGAAGCCGGAACCTGATTAGAAGAGGCTGACTGTTTGAGACAGCTTGAGCAGATGGTGCCGAAAGAAATTGGTTTTCCGCAGATTTTGCAGTGAACGTCCATAATATTTTTTTTCGCAACATCTTCTTTGTATTCAATACGCCCTTCCTGAATCCACTTCTTCACCTTGCGGATGGGAATGTGAAATTCATAGGCAACATCATATTCGGTTACATCATTAGCACGGATATATTCTTTTACATCACGGAATAATTTTTCTTCCACACAGCCGGGACAGACCGAATTTTCATAAGTCAATGGCATAGGAACGTTGCAGATTTCACAGTATCTATATTCGTCAAAAAGTTTTTTATGCTCCAATAAGGTCACCTCCGGTTCTTATTCACGAAACTATTATAGCAGAAGTGACAGAAAAAGGGAATATTTTCTTGTAATAATATAAAAGGTAAGCGCATAAGGGGGAGTTTTTTGTGAAAATTTTTCATTTATCGGATTTGCATATCGGGAAACAGCTTCATCACTACAGCCTATTGGCGGAGCAGAAGCATATATTAAAACAGATTGTGGAATTAGCGGAAAAGGAAATGCCGGACGCCGTTGTGATAGCCGGGGATATCTTTGACGTTCCGGTGCCCTCTGCGGAAGCGGTTGCCCTTTTCGATGATTTTTTATCGTCCCTGAATGATATTACGCCCCGGATTCCTGTTCTTCTGATTGCGGGAAACCATGACAGCGCCAAACGTATTGATTTTGCCAGCAGCATTCTGGCAAAGCATGACGTGTATATTGCGGGGATGCCTCCCACACAGCCGGAGGAACAGGTAAAAAAGGTGACGCTTGCGGACGAATTTGGGGAGGTGGATTTTTATCTGCTGCCCTTTGTGAAGCCGGGATATGTGCGGAAGCTTTTTGCGGATGAGATAAAGAGCTACGACATGGCAGTGAAAAAGGTGTTAGAGCGGGAAAAAATAGATACATCAAGGCGGAATGTGCTGATAAGCCATCAGTTTTACACGGCGTCGGGGAAGGAGCCGGAAACCTGCGATTCCGAAATACGGATGGTGGGCGGTATCGAAAATGTGGATACGGCGGTGCTAGAGCCTTTTGATTATGCGGCGTTAGGGCATATCCATAAGGCGCAGAAAATCGGAAAGGAACAGTACCGCTACTGCGGTACGCCCCTGCCCTATTCCGTCAGCGAGGCGGAGACAGAAAAAAGCATTACCGTGGTGGAATTAGGGGAAAAGGGCAGCAGTCCCAAAATCAGCAGACTGCCCTTAAAGCCGCTGCGGCAGGTAAGGAAGCTGACGGGAGAATTAGAAGAAATTCTAGCCGCAGCCACGGAGGATATGCGGGGAGATTTTGTCAGCATTACCCTGACAGACGAGGTGGAGGCGTATCACCCTAAGGAGCGGTTAGAGGCGAATTTTGACCGGATTTTGGAAATCAGGATTGACAATGCAAGAACCAGAAAGATATTGGAGTTTTCGGAAGAACCCTTAGGAGATTTAAGTCCTTACGGTGCATTCTGCGCCTTTTTTAAGGACATGAACGGCAGGGAGCTGACGGAAGAGGAAGATATGATGTTAAAAGAGGTGCTGCAGGCGGAAACGGAGGCGGAGGAATGAAACCATTGACCCTTACCATGTCGGCATTCGGCTCTTACGCCGGAAAGACAACGATAGATTTTTCAAAGCAGGAGCAGGGGATTTTTCTGATTACCGGAGATACGGGGGCGGGCAAGACTACGATTTTTGACGCCATCACTTACGCCCTCTATAATCAGACCAGCGGCGGGGAGAGAAACGGCAGCATGATGCGCAGCCAGTATGCCAAGGACGGCACCGAGACTTATGTGGAATTTACCTTTTCCTATGGCGGAGAAATTTATAAGGTGCGCAGAAACCCGGATTACAGAATCATGCGGCAGTTAAAAAACGGGAAAAGCAAGGAGCAGAAGGTGGCGGGCGGTGTGGAGCTGACCCTGCCGGACGGTACGGTTTTCCCGGAGAAAAAGACGGGGACGGACGCAAAGATTTTAGAAATCGTGGGTCTGACCAGAGAGCAGTTTACCCAGACGGTGATGATTGCCCAGGGAGAATTTTTAAAACTGCTTTATACGAAATCCGATGAGCGGAAACAGATATTTTCCAGGCTGTTTCAGACGGGGGCTTACTGGAGCGTACAGGAAAGGCTGCGGAGGCGCTCTGCCGCCATGGATTTTCAGATAGAAGAAAATGAGCGCGCCATGGAGCAGGAGCAGGCAAGAATTATTTATCCTGAGGGCGTGGAAACGGAGGAAGGGGAGAAGCCTGCCTTAGAGGACGTGGTAGAGTTTGCAAAGGAGAAGGAACAGGAGCTTGAGAAGCTTTTAAAGGAGCTGCAGAAAGAATTAGAGCGTGTCAGCGGGGAAATCAAAAGTGCGGAAGATGCAGAGCGGCTTTTTGACAGCCTGGAGAAAGCAAGGGCGAAGGGGCAGAAGCTAAAGGAACAGGAGACAGAGGATAACAGCCGGAAGGAACAGATTGCTGCGGCGAAAAAGGCGGCAAAGACGGCGGTGGAGGAGGAAAAGTATAACAGGAAGCAGCAGGAATTAGAAAACTCCCGGAGAGAAGAGAAAAAACTGACCCAACAGATTGAGGAGGCAGGAATAAAATTCCAGCAGAGGGAAACACTGTTAAGAGACAGGGAAACGACGCTGCACTCCGAGGAGGAAGAAGGACAGCGGAACATCCACCGTATCGAGGAAAGCCTTCCTGCCTATGAAGAATTAACGGTTGCAGCGGAGAGGGAAAGGGAAGCAAAGAGCCATTATGCAGAGGCGGAAATGTGCTATCACAGAATGCTGTCACAGAAAATGGGACAGGTAGAGCTTTTCATGCGGGAGGCACAGGAGAAAGAGAAGGCGCAGGAACAGGCGAGACAAGCGTTAGAGGAAAAACAGCGGCTTGCGGAAGAGGCGGCAGGGCAGTATGATAGGAAGTATAAACTGCTGTTAATGGGACAGGCGGGAATTTTGGCAGAACATTTAGAGGAAGGAACGCCCTGCCCGGTCTGCGGTTCCACCCATCACCCGAAGCCTGCGGAGAAGTCCCGGGACGCTGTTTCCGAGGAAGATGTGGAACGGGCAAAACAGCAGCGGGAGCAGGCAGAGACGGCACGGGAACAGATGCGGCAGAAGTTTGAGACAGTGAAGCTTGCTCTCTCAGAGACAAACATGCAGCTACAGCGGGAGCGGGAGAATTTTGAGAAAGAGGCGGACTGCCCGTTTGCAGAGTACCGGACACGCATTGAGAAACTGCCGGAAGCATTGCTTCGGATGTATCAGAAGAATACATCAGGCAGGGAAGGCGCGATTGGTGAGGCAAGCCGATGCGGCAAGCTGGAAACGGTGGATTGGGAGCCTTCGGATAAGGAAGGCAGAGCCGAAAGGGTGGAACAGTCAGGTAGGAAGGGCACGGCGGGCGATAAGGCTGTGGATGAGGAAAACAAGTCTGGCAGCAGCACCGTAAGCAGGGCTGTGCTAGCGGAGAAAAAACGGGACTACCAGGAATGCCAAAAGGAAACGGCGCGTATCCGGGAAGGGCTTGTTTTTGAGAATGAAGCAGCCGCAAGGAAAGAGTTAGAGCGGCTGAAAAAAGAAATTTCCCGTAAGAGAGAGGATTTTGAGAAGGAGCGCAGAGCGCAGGAAAGCTTAAAGCAGGAGATTGACGTCAAACAGGGACAGCTAAAACAGGAGCAGGAAAAGAAAAAACAGTTAGAAAAAGAGGAAAAGCAGGCACAGAAAGCCTTTGAGGCAGCTTTAGAAAAAGCCGGATTTGCGGATATAGCGGCGTACCGGGCGGTGAAGCTTTCAGAGAGAAGCATAGAAGCCTTAGAAAAAAAATGCCGGGAATACAGCGAACAATGTCAAAAAAACGCCGGGGAAATAAAATCTTTAGAAAAAGCCGCTGCCGGAAAAGAGCGGGCGGACATGGCGGCACTAAAACAGTGTCAGAAAGAGACAGCGCGGCGGCGGAAAGAGACGGAGGGGCAGCGGCTTGCCATGCACACGGCATACGAGACAGACCATTCCGTATTGGAAAACAGCAGGCGTTATATCGAAAGGGCAGAAAAGCTGAAGGCGCAGGATGCGGTGGTAAAAAGCCTGTATAAGACCGCCAGCGGCAGGCTTTCCGGCTCGGCGAAGATAGATTTTGAAACTTATATCCAGCGGCAGTATTTTGAGCAGATTATCCGGGAGGCAAACAAACGGCTGCTTGTGATGAGCAACCAGCAGTTTATGTTAAAATTAAAAGAGGAGAGCAGTGCAGGGAAAAAGTCCAATGAAGGTCTGGATTTATCGGTGTACAGCCTGGTGACGGACAGTGAGCGTGACGTCAAAACCTTATCCGGCGGGGAAGCATTTTTGGCTGCCCTTGCCATGGCGTTAGGACTCTCCGATATTGCCACCAGAAATGCCGGGGCAATCCATATGGATATGATGTTTATTGATGAGGGCTTCGGTTCCCTCGACGTGCAGGCGAGGACACATGCCATTGAGGTACTGAATGAGCTGGCGGGAAATCAAAGAATGATTGGAATTATTTCCCATGTAACGGAGTTAAAAGAGCAGATTGACCGTAAGCTTGTGGTGACACGGTCGGATAAAGGAAGTAAAGCCGCATGGAGCGAAGAGTGACGGCAAAAAAGCAAAGCCGCATGGAGCGAAGAGTGGTGGAGAAAAAAGCAAAGCCGCATGGAGTGAAGAAGGCTGCGGCGGAAGAACAATGGAAAGCAGGAATGGTTATGGAAAAGAGAGAACAGCCGATAGGCATATTTGATTCCGGTATTGGCGGTATCAGCGTGCTGCGGGAATTGACAGCGCTTATGCCCGGTGAAAATTTTATTTATTTCGGAGATTCAAAAAACGCTCCCTATGGAACGAAAACCATAGAGGAGGTGCGGAAACTGACCTGTGCAGATGCAGCTCATTTGATGGAGCAGGGAGCGAAAGCTCTGGTGGTGGCATGTAATACCGCCACAAGCGCAGCCATTAATATATTAAGGGAAACTTACCGGGAGATTCCGGTGATTGGCATTGAACCCGCATTAAAACCGGCGGTTCATGCGGGAAATCATAAGAGGGTGCTGGTGATGGCGACCCCCATGACGCTGCGGGAGGAAAAATTCCAGCATTTGATGGGACAATACCGTATGGAGGCGGAGATTCTTTCCCTGCCCTGTCCGGGGCTGGTGGAATTTGTGGAGCGGGGAGAGCTAGACAGCCCCGCCTTGGAGCAGTTTCTGACAAAATTATTTGCAGATTACCTGACATATCCGGTGGACAGCGTGGTGTTAGGCTGTACCCATTATCCTCTGGTTCGTGAGATGATACAAAAGGTTTTGGGAAAAAATGTGCAGATTTTTGACGGCGGGGAGGGAACCGCAAGGGAGACGAAACGCCGACTGGAGGAAATGGAACTGTTAAATGTTTCCGGCAGACCGGGGCAGGTTGTATTTGAAAACAGTCTGGATAGCCCGGAAATACTGACTCTCTGCCGTTTCCTGCTGGAACATAAAACAAACCGTAAAAATTTCTAAAGAAAATATAAAACAAAACTTTCGTTTTTTTAGAAATCTTTTTTAAAATTGACACACTTC
>JAGAIK010000063.1 GCA_017626625.1 Roseburia sp. | reverse complement strand
GACAGACAGTTTGCGGTCTATGGAAGCAGACGGTCTTATTACACGGACTGTTTACCCGGAAGTGCCGCCCCGTGTTGAATATGCTTTAAGCGATTTGGGACAATCTATGCGCCCTATTATTAAAGCTATGGAAGAATGGGGAACAAACTACAAGCAACAGCGTTAATCATCCCATAAAATCATAAAGGCTTCCGTACACATAAACTGTGTCGAAAGCCTTTTCTGTATTTACGGTTTACACGATAAATTCCTTGATTTCTTCCTCTGCAAAATCCTGTTCGTCGTATACAGTCAGTGTCAGCGGAACCGATAAATCCATACTGCAGATTCCAAGAATGGATTTTCCATCCACGGTGTAGCTGCCCTTCGCCAGGTCAAAGGCGCTGGTGTGGTTGCTTAAAATTTCGCAAAGCCTGGCTGCTTTTTCCGGGGCATTGATTAATACATCTATTTTTTTCATGAAATAGTCCTCATTTCCATCTGGCTCTCCCCAGGTTTACCGCTTCTGTATTGTCAGCAAGACAGCTTTCAGTATTCTCCGGGGGAATCAGAAAATTCTATAGATATCTTATGCCCATTTTTTTCCAAAGATATGCAGTATTTTTATAAATCCTGAATTTTCATCTTGTCCACAGCGCTGTTTTTCCCTCCATCTGCCATATTTTTTCTTTTACGGCAGAAAATATAAATTCCCCCATACAGCAAGGTGGGAAGATTATAGAGAAAAAATGTGGCAATTCCCACCAGAATAAACTGTGTAGTGGCATCGTTACTGTCTATCCCCGGAATATCGCTTCCGTCCACTGCTTCCTCATTCTCAATGGCAGCTTCTTTATTTTCAATGGCAACACTCTGCACCTGCGTCTCTGTCTCTCCATACATAACGCCTGCCAGAATGACCTCCACGGTAACAAACACCGCTATAAGAAATGTGATAACAGGCAGTACCAGCCCCGGTACTTTCGATTCTCTTTTGGAGAGATATACTTGCAATAGAATGGTTGCTATGAAAAACACTCCCCCGAAAACCAATACCCAGAACGAACTATTCATCTGCTTTTCCCCCTTTTTCTTTCTTATACTCCGTAATCAAAAGTTTTGCCGTATCGAAATCAATTTTATCGTTGACCACCAGCCGCTTGATTAAATCCACATAGGGTTGCCGTTCCTCTTTCTCCCCCATTTTGATTTTCTCAATCAGGCGGTCAAGACGGAGCCGCACTGTGGGATATGTCACCCCGTATAAGGCGGCGATTTCTTTCAGTGAACCGGAGGCAAGCACAAATTTTTTGATGAACTGCACATCTTCCTCCTCTAACTCCCTCATCCAGTCAGGAAGCCGGTCGATTGCCATAATCTCCTCTCCTTCTCTGCTAAAATTTTCCGTGCCGGAGATTATAGTACTCCGCCAAATCCCCTTCAGGCAGCCCGGACTTCCCCCCCAAAAAAAGAAAGCCCCCCGCAGCCACGGAGACCATGAAAACAACCGCGACACTGGAATATAATTAAAGATAACCTTTAATATTATTAAAGTCAACCTTTAATTTTATTCAAAACCCATGACTGCGAAGTGCTCTATCAAATTTTTTTGTAAACTTTTTTGTTTTCCCTGAATGTTACTTCTTCCTGTGGGCGTCAATCATCTGCTTGATTTCTTCCGCCTCTTCCTCGGAAAGCTGTTTTCCGTCCCCCAAAAAAGCGGCGATAAACCGGGGCAGGGAGCCGCCAAAGGTGCGTTCGATAAAATAATCGGATTCCACTCTCTGGCACTGCTCCTTTTCCACCAGCACGGAAACGGTGGCATTTTCATTGCGGATAAAGCCCCGTTCGCACAGCTTTTTTATCACAGTGTAGGTGGTGGATTTTTTCCACCCAAGCTCCTCGCTGCAAAGCTTTACCAGCCCTCCGGAGCTGACGGGGGCATGTTCCCACACAATCATCATAAATTTGTAATCACTGTCGCATAATTTTAAATCTTCCATAGGTTCCTCCATGTACACGCATTTTTTGTCCAATCAAGCTTAAAATTACTGAGTTGCCTCATTTTGTGCCTCGAGATTTTTCTGCTCCTGTTGAATCTCTTCCTGCTGCTTTTTTATATTCTCTAACTCCCGCAGATATGCCTCATATATCTCTTCCTTCTCCGTCTCTTCTAACGTTCCGTCCTTTAACGGAATTTCCAACGCCTTCTTTTCCAGATATTCCCTTTTTACATATCCCGTTGTCCCGTCCTCTAACTGAACTTCTATCCATTCGTCCCCCTGATTTTCCTCACTGAAATATTCCGGTTTCACATATCCTGTCATCCCGTCCTTTAACTGAACTTCTATCCATTCGTCCTCCGCTTTTGTTTCTGCCGCCATCTCCGGTTCCCCTGTCGTAGCACCCTGCACGCTGTTTTGCAGTTTTTCCCCTCCGGGTGTTTCCACCGTCAGTCTCGCCAACAGTTTATCCAACATCTCCGGGGAAGTGCCATATTCTTTCACATCGGATATCCCATTTTCCACCGGTACGTCCTCTGTACGGATATAATAGGTGAGCAGCCCTTCCTCCGTCTCATAGTCCCACTGCACTTCGCCGCAGTTCTCCGTCAGGGCAAGAAACAGAACGGCACGTGTCCACATATTTGTTTCTTCCTCCTCCGTAAGATTCAGGTACTTCTGCCCCTCTGCCGGGGTCAGGTGCATGATAAATGCGTAGGGCTCCTGGTCTGTCTGCAGTTCGGTGGTAAGGAAAAATTTTTCTGAAAATTCCATCCCGCAGACCTCATCTATCGCCGTCAACAGCGCCCCGTTGGCGGAGGCATCTCCCACATAAGGATTGCGTTTTTCATATAAATGCTGTGCTTCTGTTGAAACTATTTTTCCCTCTGACATATCCATGGAGGTATCCGCAGACGTATTTGCGTCTGTCAAGCAGATTACCGCCGCAAAGGCAATGACTGCCACTGCAAGAAAGCTTCCCGCAAATACTTTTCTTTTTTCCTGTAAAATATAGTGCACTCTCTGTTTGATGCTGTTTTCCCCAAAGGAAATAGGGGCAAAAAAATGTTCCCGTTTTCCGGCGGCGAAGGACAGCAGCAGCGCCGCATAATTTTCCCTGTCGGCATCGCTTTTTCCCCTCATCACAGCTTCGTCACAACTGATTTCCATATCACGGTTCATCAGATAATAGGAAAGCCACACCAGCGGATGAAACCAGTACACACAGAGTAGCAGATATGCCAGGGCTTTTACCAGGTAATCCTTCCTTTTGATATGATACTGCTCATGGGCTAAAATATACGCCTGCTCCTGTTTCGTCAGATGATAGGGAAGATAAATCTTAGGCATCACAATCCCATATACAAAGGGTGATTTGATGGCGCCGCTCTCGTAAATTCTTGCCTTTTTGCTGTCCTCATTTCCATATGCGGCTGATTTTCCCTCCAGCTTTGTGGCAAACTTCAGCTTATCCCTTAAAATCAGGTTTGCCGCAAAACCGTATGCCGCAAAGGCTGCCATGCCTGCCGCCCAGCCGTAAAACAACAACTGGTTTTTCGTCTCTTTGTCCACCAGAGCCGCAGACTGTAATATCCCAGCCATTGATATCCCAGTGTTCTTTTCTTCCGGCAGGGATGTTCCCTCAGTCTTTGCACCATCTGAAACCAACAGGCTGTCCTGCTGTATCACTGCCCCGTCCGAAATCAGCGGGCT
>JAGAIK010000689.1 GCA_017626625.1 Roseburia sp. | reverse complement strand
GTACGAATGACAACAATGTTCCTGGCACAGAAAATGGTACCGATATGAATGGAACCACCAATGGAACAGATGTGAACGGAACCACCAACGGTACGGATACCAATGGGACAGACGTGAACGGAACAGACAATACAAACAATACCAATGGCACTGACGGAGCTGCCACAGATGCCGGAAATGCAGTGGACAGCGTGGTAGACGGTGTCGGGGAGGCCGGAAAGGATATTATCGACGGTGTGGAAAACGGTGTGGATGATATTACCGGAGGCGATAACACGACAAACGGTGATACCGCAGGCGGCGCAAACGGGACGGCAAGATAACATTGCCTTTTCGGGAAAAACAGGTTATCAGAAACAAAAAATGCTGTGGAATAGTTCCATGGCATTTTTTTCGTTACAAAATCTTTTGATTGAAAAATGTTGCGGGTTTGGCTTTTTTTCTAAAATAAAAATGAATTAATGGGCAAATTTCTTGTGATTAGAGAATTTTTGAATTATAATGAGTTTACGGATGAAAAATGAGAATAGTTTGAGGGAGAAACAGAATGAACAATAATGATTATAGAGAAGTGACAGACGGGGAAGAAACCGGCGCAAACAGCGGTACCCCTGTGGAGGAAGAAAAAAAGGAAGTGGCGGCTGCAGAGGTGGCAGAAGAGCAGGAGGATAAGGAAAATGAATACGAGGATATCTGCTATATCTGCCGCAGACCGGAGCACATTGCGGGGAAAATGATTAAGATTCCCAACAACATCAGCATCTGCCAGGATTGTATGCAGAAAACCTTTGACAGCATGAACAGTTCCGGCTTTTCCATGGATGACATGTTTTCCATGAATATGGGGAAAATGCCGAATATCAGCATGATTAACCTTTCTGATTTACAGGGCTTTGTGCCGAATAACCAGAAGATTAAGAAGAAAAAACCGAAAGAGAAAAAGGAACCGGTGATTGATATACATAAAATCCCGGCGCCCCACAAAATCAAAGCATCTTTAGATGAGTATGTGGTGGGACAGGAACATGCGAAAAAGGTAATGTCAGTGGCAGTTTACAACCACTATAAGAGAATTGCCTCCGGGCAGCAGGATGATGTGGAGATTGAAAAATCCAATATGTTAATGATTGGACCTACCGGATGCGGCAAGACTTATCTGGTAAAGACCCTGGCAAAACTTCTTGATGTGCCTCTTGCCATCACGGATGCCACCTCCCTGACAGAGGCAGGCTATATCGGCGACGATATCGAGAGCGTGGTAAGCAAATTGTTAGCGGCGGCGGACAATGATGTGGAGCGTGCGGAGCATGGCATTATTTTCATTGACGAGATTGATAAGATTGCCAAGAAGCGCAACACGAACCAGCGTGACGTCAGTGGGGAATCCGTGCAGCAGGGAATGTTAAAATTGTTAGAGGGCGCTGAAGTGGAGGTCCCGGTGGGAGCCAGCAGTAAAAATGCCATGGTGCCCATGACCATGGTAAATACCAAGGACATTCTCTTTATCTGTGGCGGTGCATTTCCGGACCTGGAGGAAATCATCAAGGAGCGTCTGAACAAGCAGGCGTCCATCGGCTTTAAGGCGGAGCTGAAGGATAAATATGATAAGGATGAAAATATTTTACAGAAAGTGACGGTGGAGGATGTCCGCAAGTTTGGCATGATACCGGAGTTTTTAGGACGTCTGCCGATTATGTTTACCTTAGACGCCCTGACGGAAGATATGCTGGTGCGGATTTTGAAAGAGCCGAAGAATGCCATTATCAAGCAGTATCAGAAGCTGCTTGCCATGGACGAGGTGAACCTGATTTTTGAGGATGATGCTCTTGCGGTGATTGCGGCGAAGGCGAAGGAGAAGAAGGTGGGGGCGCGAGCTTTAAGAGCCATTATTGAGGAATATATGCTGGATATCATGTATGAGATACCGAAGGATGATAATATAGGTACGGTGACTATTACGAAGGATTATCTGGAGAATAAGGGGGCGCCGCTGATTGCCATGCGGGGTTGTCCGGTGATTACGGAGACGGTGAGACCGCAGATTGCGTCGGGAGTGTGAAGATGAAGAAGGCATTGCCGATAAGCGGCAGAAAAAGAATACAACGGCATTAATTTAGGGAAGAAAACCAAAAGACGTGTGAACTGTCAGAAGTTCACACGTCTTTTGGTTTTCTTTGCTGCTCCTTATAATAAAGTATCATTAGTCCAAGAACCGCTTCTTTATTTTCCGTGTTTAATCGTTCAAAATACGATAATAGCTTTTTCTGCTCCGGAGAAATCAGCATAGGTGCAGAGGTTTCACTGGAGGAAGGTTCCGTTTTCTCTAATTCAATTTGTAAAAGGTAGTCAGCAGATACATTGTAAAATTCGCAAAGATGTTTCAGATTGTCAATGGTCGGTACACTGATATTACGTTCATAGCTGGATAAAATCTTATTGCTGATGCACAGTGCGTTTGCCACATCTGTCTGCTTTAGATTGCGGGCTTCCCGCAAATCCCGAAGCCTGTCCCCTATTTGTTTCATATGAATTATACTCCTTTGTTATGGTTCATTTTACTATAAGTTTTTGACGCTATCATGAAATTCAGATTTTTTTGGAAAAAAGGGATTCTTTTTGACTAGTATTCGCAAATTAGACGAAAATATTTATTGACAGTCGCATTAAATGCGATTATAGTAAAAAAAGAATGCTTGCGAAAAATGTTGAAAAAAGGAGAACGCAGGAAATGATAGCTTTTAACTGCCCGCCTCATGTGGGTACAGAGGAACATTATATTGCAGAGGCGATTGCGAATAGAAAAATATGCGGAGATGGCGTTTTTACGAAAAAATGCAGTGAGTGGATCGAAAAACAAACCGGAGCGTCAAAAGTGCTTTTGACCACGTCCTGCACCCATGCCACGGAGATGGCAGCCCTTCTTAGCGATATCGGACCGGGGGATGAGGTGATTATGCCGTCCTATACTTTTGTTTCCACGGCGGATGCTTTTGTGCTGCGGGGAGCAAAAGCAGTTTTTGTGGATATTCGCCCGGATACCATGAATATAGACGAAAATTTAATCGAAGATGCGGTGACAGAGCGGACCAAAGCCATCGTTCCGGTGCATTATGCGGGTGTGGCCTGTGAGATGGATACCATTATGGACATTGCCAAACGTCATGGGTTATTGGTGATAGAGGATGCGGCGCAGGGAATGATGAGTACCTATAAAGGAAGGGCATTAGGAGCCATTGGTGATTACGGCTGTTATAGTTTCCATGAAACGAAAAATTACAGTATGGGAGAAGGCGGTGCATTGCTGCTTCGGGAGGCAAAGGATATTGAACGTGCGGAAATCATCCGGGAAAAGGGGACAAACCGCAGTAAATTTTTCCGGGGACAGATTGACAAATATACCTGGGTAGACGCTGGGTCGTCTTATTTGCCAAGTGAGCTGAATGCAGCGTATTTGTGGGCGCAGTTAGAAGCCGCCGGATTGATTTATGAGGACAGACTGAGGTCATGGAACACTTATTATGAAATGTTAAGTCCTCTTGCAGAAGAAGGAAAGGTGGAACTTCCCGTTGTTCCTGAGGAATGTAAACACAATGGACATATGTTTTACATCAAGGTGAGGAATTTAGAGGAGCGCACCCGGATGCTTGCTTATCTGAAAGAGCATGGAGTGGTGGCGGTGTTTCATTATATTCCGCTACATACGGCTCCTGCGGGATTAGCGTATGGCAGGTTTTGCGGTGAGGATAAGTATACGACAAAAGAGAGCGAGAGACTGCTGCGGCTGCCGATGTACTATGGGTTACAGCAGGAAGAGATTGCGTATGTGTGTGAGAAAGTAAAGGAGTTTTACAGATAGGATGAATATTTTGGTGACGGGATCTAATGGTTTTATCGGAAGCCATGTAAGCAGGTATCTGAGAAAACAGGGAAATTATGTGATTGGGCTTGGACGCAGGGATAAACCGGTCGGTCAGGTGGACGAATATGTCTGCTGTGATATGGATACGGAAAAGGTGGAACAGCTTTTTGAGATTATCCGGGTAAAGCGGATCGATGCAGTTGTTCATCTTGCAGCAGATATGCGAAAAGAGTCTTATGGAGTGGAAGTTGTCTCCCATAACTGTGTTGGGACACAGCGGCTGCTTGAACTGTGTGAAAAAAAGGGAATTGGCGTGTTTG
>JAGAIK010000688.1 GCA_017626625.1 Roseburia sp. | reverse complement strand
GCAGTCCGGGAAATATTCTTGCATTAACCCGGCTTCCTCCGGGGAAAATTGAACTTCAATATGAATGCAGGTCTGATAATAAGCCTGTTCGGATTCTTTCATAAGTTTTTCGACATCACCATGTTTTAACGTGGAAACCTTCGTAAGAATTTTCAGGTTCTGCATTCTTGCTACTTTAAAAGTCCGATATTGTTTCTTTTCTTCTGAATATGCGAATAAGTACCAGGAATACCACTTATAATGAATTGCCAGAGGTTCTACCGAAGGATTTGACCTTTCTCCGTTGGCATTACGATATTCAAATGCAACCTGTTTTCTTTCCGCAATCGCCTGCTCCAACAACTGATTTCTATCCTGTACCTGAGCATTTTCCTTTGTGACGCCAAAATCCCAGAATACTTTTTGCCCGCCTTCTTTTTCAATAACCGCATTATACTTTTCAATCAAAGATTTTAATGTATCGTTGGTATAGGACGTTGCCAGGCTTTCTAACGCTTTTCTAATCATTTGCTGTTCATCGCTTTTTATGCTGCTGTTTTTCATTTTATAGGTTGGCAAAATAGAATATCCTCCGTATTTTCCGCCCTCTGCATAGACAGGGATTCCAATGGAAGAAATGCTTACCATGTCTCTTTGTATGGTTCGCACGGATACGTGAAACCGTTCCGCCAGATAACTGGCAGGAACATTGTCATGGTTCAATAAATAAATGATAATCTCTAACATTCTGTCAATTTTCATTTTGTGTAACTCCTGATTTGATATTTGCCTTACCTCAAGCTATCCCCTTTATCACTCCACATCTGCGCTCCCTTTTGATTTTTGCGGTTTGGATATTGTTCTATTTTTCTAATAATTTACGGTACTTTTGTAACTGATTTTTTAATACATCGTAAATTTCTAACCCTTCATAACAGGCAAGCATTTCAAACAATTTTTCATAATCAAGCAAAAAATGTTTTCCCGCCACAATAAATTGTTTTTCAAAGCTTCCGGATATTGTTGCCCCACAGGCTCTTTCTTCTTTTTCTGCAATAGTCAGATATGGCGGGAAAATATTTCGGTTCTGAAACAGCCCCTGTCCATTATCAAAAATCGGCGCTTCATCATAACTTCCGTCTTCCCTGAGTATGACGCCCAGATTATGAAAATGCCTGTCCGGATTCATAATCAACATATCCAATGCAAAATTATTTTGCAGATAATGCGTACAATCCAATTTACAATTATCCCATATTAATTTCAGTAAATATTCATATCGCCTCTCCGGTGTTTCCAATCCCATGATACGGTCTGCTAAAGAACCACCATTTGAATATTGAAAAATTTTCTGAAATGTAACAAATGACTCGCCCTGTTTCAAAAAATCCTTAGAGCGGCATCCCTGTCTTCCATTGATAATACACTCCTCATACTCCACATAATTTTTTACATTAGAGCAGGATAAAATGATACTGCAAATTTTTTCAACCAGCCCTTCTTTTCCCATAGTATCTACTTTATACCAGTAGCCGTCTTTGTGATATTTCGGCTGTGAACCCTTGCTGTCACTCCGAAATGTAACCGCATATTCTTTTGAAATATTATACTCTTCCATGGGACACATCCTTCCATGTGAGATTTTCTCCTGGAAATTTAAGCCACATGAAATCGTCCCACATTCTTCCGTGGGTGATTCTTACGATTTTCCAGGGGTTATATTCGCTTAACCCAAATGCTTCTAACAGTTCCTTCTTATCCGCACGGCTTTCATCAAAACATCTGCTCTCGATAAATTCACAGACACGTGCAAAATTGATAGCACCACCCCAGAAAGGCTGTTTTCCAAAAACATTGCAGTACTTTTGAAGCACCACATTTTTATCTTGGTCAATGTCTATATCCGCAATGCGCTCGTCTTTCCAAAAGACAGT
>JAGAIK010000687.1 GCA_017626625.1 Roseburia sp. | reverse complement strand
TGTCAGAAGGGAAACCGAAAGCATACAGATCGGGGGCAGGGGAAAAGTGACATCCGTAAAAAATCAGCAGCAGTGCGTTGAAATGCTTTCCGGCATGGAGGGGAACATCCTTCTTACCACAGGCAGCAAAGAACTGCCCTTATACTGTCAGAAACCGGAGCTGAGAGAACGACTTTTTGTCCGGGTACTTCCCGGTGAGGAAAGTCTTCGAATCTGCAGAGAGCAGGGGCTTACGGGAAAACAAATCATTGCCATGCAGGGTCCTTTTTCCAAGGAGTTGAATGTAGCGCTGCTGAATCAGTTTCACATCAGTTGTCTTGTGACAAAGGAAAGCGGGGAAACCGGGGGCTATCCCGAAAAATTAGCTGCGGCGGCAGAGTTGCAGATTCCCGTCATTGTCATTGAAAATCCCGAAAGCCGCAAACAGGAAACTTCCCACTCAGTTTTATCGGCGGAGCTAGAGGGCAGTTCTGAAACAGCAGAAGTCTCTGGGCTTTCTTTGCAGGAAACAGCGGCGGCTTTAGAACACATAACGGGAAAACAAATTTTCCTGAAAAAAATAAAGGTGGTTCTGGCAGGTATCGGGATGGGAGCGCCGGGCGTTTTTACGGAGGAAGTAAAAAGAGAGATAAAACAGGCGGATTATCTTTTTGGAGCGAAGCGTATCCTCTCTTCGCTGCCGGAGCAGTGGAATACAAAAGCGAAAAAACAAAATTTGTATTTGGCAGAGGATATTTTTTCCTGTTTATCCGAAGAATTAAAGCATACACAACAGAATCGTCTCTCGGCAGTTCTGCTTTTTTCCGGGGATATCGGATTTTTCAGCGGGGCAAAAAAGGCATGGGAAACCTTTGCGCAGTGGGAAAAAGAGTTAGAACAGGCAGGAATAGCGGTGGAGCTTTCCTGCTGTCCTGGTATTTCCTCGGTATCTTATCTTTCGGCGAAAAGCGATATCAGCTATCAGAATGCAAAAATTTTAAGCCTTCACGGAGCATCCGGTAAAACAGTCGGACAGGCAGGGGAGGAATACGCCGCAGAAAGACAGCGGGAAGAAATCGAAAAGGCAGTGCGCACGGCAGAAAAGGAGAGAACCGTATTTCTCATTACATCCGGTCTTTCCGATATCAAAGCATTAGGTCATGCCATTGCAGAGCGGAAAAATCTCAACATACGGATGACCATAGGCTATCAGCTTTCCTATCCGGAGGAGAAGATTTTTACCATGGAGCCGGAAAACTGCGGCAGCCTGCAGGAAGAAGGACTTTACACCTGCATTCTGGAAAATGAAGCCTATCAGGAGCCGCGGCTGACTCACGGATATCCCGATGAAAGCTTTTGCCGTGGAAAAGTTCCCATGACAAAAGAAGAGGTGCGGGAGGTTTCCCTCTGTAAATTAAGACTGACGCAAAATGCCGTGCTTTATGATATCGGCAGCGGCACCGGCTCCATTGCGGTGGAGGCAGGGGCTTTGTCTGAAAACATAAAGGTCTATGCCATAGAGCGGAAAGAAGAAGCCCTTGGGCTTATCCGTGAAAACTGTAAAAAATTCGGACTTGGCAATGTGGAGCTTGTTGCGGGAACGGCGCCGGAGGCTTTAGAGGCGCTGCCTGTGCCCACCCATGGATTTATCGGGGGAAGCGGAGGCAATTTAAAAGAAATACTGGCACTATTATATAGAAAGAACCCCAACATGCGGGTGGTGATAACTGCGGTTACCTTAGAAACGGTCGGGGAATTAGCAGAGATTGGCAGGGAATTTCCCATAACGGAGGAAGAACTGGTGCAGATTTCCGTCAGCCGGGCAAAGGCAGCCGGGCGGTATCATCTAATGCAGGCGGAAAATCCGGTGTATCTCATGTCCTTCCGGTTTGCTCCGGAAAGGGAAAGCGAGGAGGAAAAAGTTTGAAAGTTCCCAGAATTTTAATCGGGGCGGTAAGCAGCGGCAGCGGAAAAACATTGATTACCTGTGCCCTTTTGCAGGCGCTTTGTGACAGGGGGCAGCACCCGGCAGCCTTTAAATGTGGTCCTGACTATATTGACCCCATGTTTCACAGAAAAGTGTTAGGTGTCCCCTCGAAAAATCTCGATACCTTTTTTACCGGGGAAACTATGACAAAAAAACTTCTGGCAGAGCCGCAGATTTTTGATAAGAGCGGGGAATGGAAGCAGGATATCTCTATCATCGAAGGCGTGATGGGGCTTTATGACGGTTTGGGCGGCATCCGGGAAGAGGGGTCTGCCTATCATCTGGCAAAGGTGACTAAGACTCCGGTGGTGCTGATAATAGACGCCCATGGAATGGGAAAATCCCTTCTTGCGGTGATTGCTGGATTTCTTGCCTATGACAGGGAGCATTTGATAAAGGGAGTGATTTTAAACCGCACTTCCAAAATGTTTTTTCAGACAATAAAGCCGGAGATAGAAAACAGCTTTCCCATAGCGGCATTGGGGTATTTTCCAAAACAGGAGCAGCTTTCCTTTGAGAGCCGTCATCTGGGTTTGAAACTGCCGGAAGAGATAGAGGATATCCGGGAAAAAATAAAGTGTGCTGCAAAGTCCCTACAGGAGACGGTGGACATCGGAAAATTGCTTGAAATTGCTGGAACGGCGGAAGAGATAGAAGAAGAGAATCAAGAGACAGTAGGAGAGATAGAAAAAGGAGAGCGGATAGAGACAGCAGGAGAGGCAGAAGAAGGAGAAGGGATAGAGACAGATTTAGGAGAAAATTCAGAAACAACGGCACAAGATGCCGGGGACAGTAAGAAAAAGGTTTCCATAGCAGTTGCTTACGACGAGGCTTTCTGCTTTTATTATGAGGACAACCTGCGCCTGTTAGAAAAACTGGGGGCGGAAATTCTTTCTTTTTCCCCGCTCCATGACACCCATATTCCGGACAACGCCGCAGCAGTACTGTTAGGAGGCGGCTACCCGGAGCTTTATGCGGAAAAATTGGCGGAAAACGAAGCCATGAAAAGAGATATGCGGGAAAAGATACAGGGTGGAATGCCGGCAATCGCCGAGTGCGGAGGTTTTATGTATCTGCATGAAACGTTAGAGAACATGGAGGGACAACGTTTTCCGATGGTAGGAGTTGTTCCCGCAGACTGCCATTATCAGGGAAAGCTGGTACGTTTTGGTTATGTGGAAATCTGGGAAAAGAAACAAAATTTTCTGCAGGAGGGGGAAAAAATAAAAGGGCATGAGTTTCATTATTTTGACAGTACAGCCAATGGCGGCGGCTGTGTGGCGGAGAAGCCTGTTTCGGGAAGAATGTGGGACTGCGTCTGGAATCAGGGAAACTGCTGGTTTGGCTTCCCCCATTTATATTATTACTCCAATCCGGCTTTTGCCCGGAGTTTTATCGAAAAAGCAAGGAATTATCAAAAAAAGGAGAAATTATGAGCGGAATTTTATACGGTGTGGGAGTAGGACCGGGAGAGCCGGAGCTTATCACGTTAAAGGCTCTGCGGTGCATTCAGGAAAGCGATGTCATTATTTTGCCAAGCGCCCCAAAGGAGGAATGTCATGCCTACCGGATTGTAAAAGAGGTTTACCCCGAAGTGGAACATAAGCGGACGTTATGCCTGCCCTTTCCCATGACAAAAGACCGGGAAACCTTAGAGCGTGCCCACAATGAAATTTTCGGACAGATAGAAAAACTGGTGGAGAAAGGGCTAAAGGTGGCATTTTTGACCATCGGCGACCCCGGCGTTTATTCCACCTATCATTATATTCACCGCAGAATGGAGGCGGCAGGAAAAGAGGTGGAGATAGTAAGCGGCGTTCCCTCTTTTTGTGCAGCGGCGGCAGCCCTTGGCATTTCCCTGGGAGATATGCGGGAGGAAATCCATGTGGTACCCGCTTCCTACGACATAGAAGCTACCATGGAATTAACAGGTACCCGTATTTATATGAAATCCGGGAAAAAGTTAGCACGCCTGAAGGAACTTTTACAGAAACAGGCGGAAAGTAGAAAATTAGAGGTGTATGCGGTGGAAAACTGCGGCATGGCAGAGGAAAAAAGAACCTGCAGCTTAGAAGAGTTAGACACAGAGGCAGGCTATCTGACACTGGTGATAGTAAAGGATGGCGGAGATTGCTAAAAAAGCCGGAGAGAGGGAGAGACAGATGAAAAATTCATACCGCTATTTTGAAAACAGAGATTGTAAGTATTATCCCTGTCACGAGGGAATCGAAGAAATGAACTGCTTGTTTTGTTTTTGTCCGCTGTATAGCAGGGAGCACTGTCCGGGAAATCCGGAATATATTAATAGTAAGGGGCAGAAAATCAAATCCTGCCTGCACTGCACCTTTCCACATCAACCGGAGAATTATGATATTGTCATGCAGTTTTTAAGACAAAATGGCTGCTAGTGCGAAGGCTGGGAAGGGCAGAAAAAACAGTATGGAAAGAAAGAACAGGACGGATGAGGAGAATTTATTTGTAAAAACCACAGCCGGAGAGAGCCTGACGGATATCTTTGTAAGGGCGGCGGCGCACCGCTACCATTTTGAATGGAAGGACCAGAAAAAACTCCGGCATGTGGCGGCGGAGGTCAGAGCCGCATTAGAGGGACGGGAGGGCTTTTTTTATATTCTTCCGAAATCCGGAGAAAATTTTTTTGGATACAAATCGGAAGAGGGAACGCTTTATGCGGGGGTGATACTCACCTTAGGGGCAGAGTTAGACCGTCTGCAGAACGGCTACAGCGACAGGGGGGATTTAGAGGGTGCCTACATGGTGGAAGTGATTTCCTGTGAACTTTTGCGGAGCGCCTATCTGCAATGCTCGGAATATCTTGGAAAACACACCTGCTATGTGCCGGAAGAATTTATGTTTTTCGGGGAGCGGGAGGAACTGCCTATAGAAAAGATGCCAGAACTTTTGGCATACCAGAAAGAGCAGCGGGTGACCTGCAACGAAGCCTGCTGTTTAGAACCGAAGAAAAGCGTGGTATTTCTGGTAAAATTAAAACGGTCAGAGAAGAAAGAAGGGACTTTTGAGAAAAAGAGCATTTCTGCGATAATGTGCGAATCCTGTAGTAAAAAGGAGTGTATGTATCGAAAAAGCTAGGAAAAGGACGATTACTTATGCCCGAAGAATGTAGGACGAACTTTGGGGCATATTTTAGAAAACACCGGAAAAATACGGTGTTTTTTGTATATTCGGCTGGTTCTAAAAATAAAAAGAAGATTTAAAAACAGGCTAATAGACAGGAATTTGGTGAAAATGCAGAAAAATTATGGGCAAAAGTAAGGAAAATTTTTTTTGCGCAGCAGGAATAAAAAATTTGACTTTTGGATATAACCTAAGTATGATAAGTGCCTGTTAGATGTATCATTCTTGAGGAAAGGAGCAAAATGA
>JAGAIK010000686.1 GCA_017626625.1 Roseburia sp. | reverse complement strand
CTTCATCGGTAATATACTCTGTGTTATAGAACAGGAAATATCCGTTAGATGCGCTGAGCGGATACGCATAAAGCTGTCCGTCCATAGAAGCTGCGTCTATGATTCCTTCTGCATAAGCTTCGTTTAAGTCATAGGTAAATGTGGTGGAAACCGGATTCAGGGCACCTGCCTGTACCAGCTCGTTAATCTGGTCATCTGCAAATACGAATACATCCGCACCTGCTTCCACGTCGTTTAACAGGTCATCCTTACAGTCAGCCTCACTCTCTGCTCCGATTGTGATATTAAACTCAACATCCGGATAAGCAGCTTTGAACTCATCTACAAGTTGAGCCATCACTGTCTGATAAGCTTCCAGCTCAGAGCACCATACCGTAAGATCAACCGGACCTTCTGTACCGGCAATCAGATTGGCAACTGCATCCTCGGAAGCTGCTGCATCTGTGTCTGTGCTCTCTGCTGCACTGGTATCAGCTACTGTTTCTGCATCGGTATCTGCTGCTGCATCTGTGTTTGCTGCATTGTTTCCGCTGTTTGTGGTGTTTGCAGCGTTGTTACCGCAGCCTGCCAGCATAGCTGCCACCATGCTTGCGCACAATAAAGTGCTGATTACTTTTCTCTTCATTTTGAAAATTCCTCCCTTTTCAATAATGTTTCTATAGAACTCCCTTTCCCTGTATTTTCTGCTTTTTCGCAGTGTTTCGTGTCAGCGCAAAAAGCGCAATCGGTTGTTCCATAGTTAAAGTATATTCCATTCCTGTTTTTGTGTCAATGTCCACATTTTATAATATAATCAGTCAATTTTTGGCAATTCTGCACAATAATAGTAACCAACTGCTCCATGCACTTTTTTTCATTTTTAACCTTATTGCAACCGATAAACTTGAAAAATACACGCATTTTCGGTATTTTATCGTTTTTTTCTCCAATTCAGTAAGAGCGCAGAATTTATAATTACAAGAACAGAGCCTGCGTTATGTACCAGCGCTCCGAATACCGGATTTAATATGCCGGTGATGGCTAAAACAATCGCAACAAAATTTAATGTCATGGAAAAGGTAAGGTTACATTTAATCGTTACCATCATGCGTTTTGCTAATTGCAGCAGATGAGGGATTTCGCTGATATCATCATTGATAAGTGCAATGTCCGCGGCGTCCACTGCAATATCGCTTCCAATTCCTCCCATGGCAATGCCTGTGTATGCTTTTTTTAATGCCGGCGCATCGTTGATGCCGTCCCCAATCATGCAGACTTTTTTTCCGTTTTGCTGGTAATCCTCAATGTGCTGCAGTTTATCCTCCGGCAGACAGTCCGAAAACACCTCTTCGATGTGAAGTTTTTCCGCCACAGCCTCCGCCGCATTTTTATGGTCTCCGGTCAGAAGCACCGGAGTTACGCCCACCGCTTTGATTGCCTCAATCGTCTCCTTTGCATCCTCCCGCAGGGTATCCGACAATGCAAGAAACCCGGCAGCTTCTTTGTCTACGGCAAGATAAATTACCGTACAGCCTTTTTCTGAATATTCCACGGCAGCTTCTCTGATTTCCTCCGAAAGAAGAATCCCGTTTTCCGACAATAATTCCGGATTTCCGGCAAGAAGCTCTTTTCCCTCCGACAGCGCCCGCACTCCCCGTCCGGGAAGCATGACAAAATTTTCCACAGAGGGCAGCTCTTTTTCTTCCCGGCGGCGGTAGCAATTTACCACTGCTTTGCCCAGGGGATGCTCCGAGCGCTGTTCCGCAGCGGCGGCAAGTCTGTAAAGTTCTTCCTCCGGCAAATCCGCCCGAAAACTGCGGACGGCAGCCACCTCCGGCGTTCCGTAAGTCAGGGTTCCCGTCTTGTCAAAGGTAATCTCCGATACCGAAGCCAAACGCTCTAAGGCGTCTCCCTCCCGCACAAGAAAGCCGTGCCTGGTGGCATTTCCAATCGCCGCCATTATGGCAGTGGGAGTAGCCAGTACCAGGGCGCAGGGGCAGAACACGACCAGAATGGTAACCGCCCGTATCATCTCTCCTGTAATAAGCCAGGTCAGTACTGCGGCAGTCAGGGCAATCACAACAATCCAGGTTGCCCATCGGTCTGCAATTCCCACGATTTTTGCCTTTCCCGCATCCGCCGACTGCACCAGGCGTATCATCCGCTGAATGGAGCTGTCCTCTCCCACCTTCACTGCTTTCATATCAAAGGAGCCAAACTGATTCACGGTTCCACTGGAAACGGTATCTCCCGCCTCCTTGTCCACCGGAAGGGATTCTCCCGTCATCACCGCCTGATTGACAGACGTATGACCGGAAAGAATCTCTCCGTCCACAGGAATGGTTTCCCCGGGCAGTACCCGCAGGATATCTCCAATCTGTACCTCCTGAGCGGAAATCATTATTTCTTTCCCGTTTTCCACCTTCCGCGCCGTCTGGGGTGTCAGATGAACCAGTTTTTCAATGCCTGCTCTCGCCTTTGCCACTGTCAAATCCTCTAACAGCGCCCCTAACTGCATGATAAAAGCCACTTCTCCGGCGGCAAAATCCTCGCCAATCAGAACGGACGCAATCAGTGCAAGGGAAACAAGAACGTCCGCTTTCATATCAAACGACGTTACCAGCCCAATCACCGCCTCTAACAGAATCGGTATTCCGCACAGCAGAATGGCTACCCAGGCAAAATCAAAGGCAAAGGGCTTCAGGTGGAACAGACTGGCTAACAGCGCCGCCCCGGAAATCACCAGAAGGGTGATATCCTTTTTTACGCCTCCCCATTCCAATAGCTCTTCCAATTTTTTCATACTAATTTCTCCTTTCTATACCTATGGGGGT
>JAGAIK010000685.1 GCA_017626625.1 Roseburia sp. | reverse complement strand
CCGGAAGGTGAGGCAACCATGCACGCAGCAGCCCTGGCATCCATCTCCGTGGGAGAAGAATGCGGTGTGGCGCCGGGTGCGGATTTGTATTTCTGGGCATATAACAATCTGAAATCGGAGAGCTTAAACAACGATTCCTATGAAGAAACCGATATTAATTATGCGGGCTATGCGAAGGTGATTGACCGGATTTTAGAGGTGAATGAAAACCTTCCGGAAAATGAGAAAATCCGTGTGATTGCCATTTCGAAGGGATATGACTATTCCGGAAATTCTTACGGAGTAAGGGCTGAAATCAGAGAGTTATTAGAGGCAGTCCGGCGGGCGGAGGAGGCAGGCATTTTTGTAGTGACAACCTCCACCGGGAAAAATTACAGTTTCTTTTCTCCGGAGCAGAAGAAGGCGCCCTTTGCAGGTCTGGCAAAAATAGACCCCGCCGGGGATATGGAGGACGCAGAAAATTATACCTTAGGTTTCTGGCAGTGGGAGAATGCACAAAACTATGAACAGTCGGTGCTGATTCCCATGGATAACCGGACAACGGCAGATTTCACGGGAGATACCTATGTGTATTACATTGACGGCGGGTGGAGCTGGACGGTTCCCTACATTGCCGGAGTGTATGCCCTGTGTGCCCAGGTGAGGGAAGACATTACGCCGGAGCTGTTTTATGAGGCGGCGTGGGAAACCTCCACGGAGATTGTCCGAAACCAGGAAGAAGGCGGCAGGGAATATACCTTTCATGTGATAAATCCCTGGGGCATGATAGAGTATCTGGAACATTGATTTTGCTGAGATGGAGATAAGTTTTTTACTTTAGCTGCGAACATGGATTCTTGCAGATTTTCCGAAAAAATACTTTACAGATTGTAAAAATGGTATTACAATCAGACTTACAGACAGAAAAATCGTTGATGGGAAGAGTACACCGTGAAATAACCCAGAGAGGGACGCCTCTAAGAGTGCTGCAAGCGTCCTGTTAGGAAACGGTGGAAGACCACCCCGGAGAGGCTTTCATACAGCCCGGTGATACCGTTATCATCAAATATGAGATTTTCCCGACAGTTATATTGCGGTACGGCAGAACAGAGCAAGGTGCCGTTACACGATAGTTGCATTGCGGCACGACAGAACATAGTAATGCGTCGTCACATCAGGGAAAATGAATCCGGGTGGAACCACGGTAAACGCTTATCGTCCCTGACAAAACAGTATTGTTTTGTCAGGGATTTTTGATTCGTCTCATAAATGGAGACGGACCATGTGCCTGATAACAGAAAACTCATCAGAAAGGAGCAAGGAAGATGGAAAAATGGAAAGAAACTTTGGCGAAACTGTCAGAGACAGTCACCGTTACAAAGTTAGACGGTATTTTGATTGTCACTATCGGCACCCTTGCCGGTATGATACTTGGAATGCTTTGTTCTCCGAGAAAAAATGCGCGGTACGGGTGTAACAACGGCACAACATATATTCACAACTGGGCAGAGGAAGAAGAAGAGGATTCCGATGAGCCGGGGGAGGACGACACCATTTCTTTCCGGTAAATCCCATACCCCTGCAATTTAGCCGGATGGTTTTAGTGGACCGGAATAGAGCAAAATATAAGAGAGAGGTTTATAAAAATGAAAATCACATTAAAAGACGGTTCCGTAAAGGAATACAGTGAAGCAAAATCCGTATATGACATTGCAAAAGATATTAGCGAAGGTCTTGCGAGAGTGGCATGTGCCGGAGAAGTAAACGGTAAAATCGTAGACCTGCGCACCGAATTAAAGGAGGACTGCGAGTTAAATATCGTGACGGCAAACGATCCGGAGGGCTTAAAGGTCATCCGCCATACTGCCTCCCACGTATTAGCCGAGGCAGTGAAGCGTTTATTCCCCAATGCGAAGGTGACGATCGGTCCGGCGATTGAGGACGGCTTCTATTATGACTTTGAAGCGGAGCCCTTTTCCAGGGAGGATTTAGACAACTTAGAGGCTGAGATGAAAAAAATCATCAAAGAAGGTCATGAGTTAAAGAGATTTACCCTGCCGAGGGAAGAGGCAATCAAGTTCATGCAGGAGAGAAATGAGCCCTTTAAGGTAGAACTGATTGAGGATTTACCGGAAGGCTCCGAGATTTCTTTTTATGACCAGGGCGGGTTCGTGGACCTCTGTGCAGGACCGCATTTGATGACTACGAAGGGAATCAAAGCGTTTAAGCTGACCTCTTCCTCTATGGCATACTGGAGAGGAGATTCAGACAAGGCGCGTTTACAGAGAATTTACGGTACAGCCTACAATAAAAAAGAAGATTTGGCGGCGCACTTAGAGCGTATGGAAGACGCAAAACGCCGCGACCATAACCGACTGGGACGCGAAATGGGATTATTTACCACCGTGGACGTCATCGGACAGGGACTTCCTCTTTTCACCCCGAAGGGAACGAAGATGATTATGAAGCTCCAGAGATGGATTGAGGATTTAGAGGACAACGAGTGGGGCTATGTCCGCACCCGGACGCCGTTAATGGCAAAGAGCGACCTCTATAAGATTTCCGGTCACTGGGATCATTATAAGGACGGCATGTTGGTGTTAGGAGACGAGGAAGTGGACAAGGAAGTATTTGCCCTTCGTCCCATGACCTGCCCGTTCCAGTATTATGTATACAAAAACAGCCAGAAATCCTATCGTGACCTGCCTTACCGAATGGGAGAGACCTCTACCTTATTCCGCTGCGAGGATTCCGGTGAAATGCACGGACTGACCCGTGTACGCCAGTTTACCATCTCTGAGGGACATCTGGTTATCTGTCCGGACCAGGCGGAGGAGGAGTTAAAGGGCTGCTTTGACCTGGCATATTATGTGTTAAAGACGTTGGGCTTAGAGGAGGATGTGACCTACCGTCTTTCCAAATGGGACCCGGAAAATAAGAAAAAATATCTCGGCGATGACGATTACTGGAACAAAACCCAGGAGGCGTTGCGGGAGGTCTTAAGAGAGAAAGGCGTGGACTTTGTGGAGGCAGACGGAGAGGCTGCATTCTACGGACCGAAGATTGACATTCAGGCAAAGAATGTTTACGGCAAAGAGGACACAATGATTACCATTCAGTTAGACTGCGCCATCGCGGAAAACTTTGATATGTACTATATTGACCAGAACGGCGATAAGGTACGTCCCTATATTATCCACAGAACCTCCATGGGCTGCTACGAGAGAACCTTAGCATGGCTCATTGAGAAATATGCCGGAAAATTCCCTACCTGGCTTTGCCCGGAGCAGGTACGTATCCTGCCGATTTCCGATAAATACGAGGCATATGCCAATGAGGTATTAAAAGAATTAAAAGCAAACGGCATCGATGCCACAGTGGACAGCCGCTCCGAGAAGATTGGCTTTAAGATACGTGAAGCGAGACTGGATAAACTGCCTTATATGCTGGTTGTAGGACAGCAGGAGGAAGCGGACCACACCGTATCCGTGAGAAGCCGTTTTGCAGGAGACGAGGGCGTGAAACCGTTAGCGCAGTTCGTTGAAGATATCTGTAAGGAAATCCGTACCAAGGAAATCAGAAAAGAAATGCCGCAGGAAGAAAAAAAATAGAATATCAGAGTTCAAAAAAAGGCGGAGCGTTGGCTCCGTCTTTTTGAAATTATTTTCCAAAAAATCCTCCACTTTCCTCCACTCCAATAAAATATTCTTCTTATCCGGTGACATACTAATAGCAGTATCCGCAGAAAAACATACGGATACGACGAAGGAGCGGAGAAATCCGCACGGGGTACACTAGAAAGGAGAAGGGAAAATGCCAAACTTAGATTGTATCGTGACAAACTGTATCTATAATGATAACAAATGTTGCTGTAAGGGGGATATCGAGGTAAAGGGAAAAAGCGCGGAAACCAACAAGGAAACCTGCTGCGGCAGCTTTGTGGAGCAGAGAGAAGGAGGAAGAAATGCTGCAGGCAGCCCGTCAAAGCAGATTGCGGTTGCCTGCGAAGCCTGCAAATGTGAATTTAACGAAGATTGCAAATGCACGGCGGAGCATATCGGAATTGCAGGAAAAGATGCCTGTAGCTGCAAAGAGACAGAATGCGCCAGCTTTTGCTGCTGCGGATAAGGAAAGAGACAAAGGGATGCTGCTTTGCGGCATCCCTTCGTTCTCAAAAAATTCACAGAAAAACGCCTTGTGTTTCCTGTCATATGGTCGTATAATGCGGTTAGACAGAGCAAATGACCGGAAGGTACGAAAAAGGCTTGTGTGGAAACGAGTTTTCACACAGGATTTGCATGTGCGCACCCAATGCAAATCCATAATGCACCCGGTGCGCAGAAAAAGGACAGATTCATGAGAAAAAAATCCCACATATCTCTTGCAAAGTACATGGTAGACAGCTTAGGTGACGAGGAATTAAAAAAGCATAAGTTATCTTTCTATATCGGAAGCATCCTGCCGGATATCAAACCATCTTTCCTCTATAAAAAGCATGAAATGACAGGAACCTTTCCTTCTATCAAGCGGCATATCAAGCGGCTTTCCGAGGGGGAAAAGGTGGTGGAGAAAGCAGGCAGAAAATATTATATGGATTTAGGGCAGATTAGCCATTATCTGGCAGATTATTTTACCTTTCCCCATAACAAAATATATCCTGGAGGACTAAAAGAGCACTGTTCCTATGAAGAGAAGTTAAAGAAAGATTTGCGCAGCTTTATCAAAAGCGGCGAAGCAAAAAAAGTTACGCTGCGGTCTAAGGCAGGGCAGGAGCAGCAGTTTCACAATGCGGAAGCACTCTGTGAATACATCCAGAAAGCCCATGACGATTATCTTGCCAGAAAACACGGTGTGGAGGACGATATCCGTCATATTGTGACAGTAAACCACAAGGCGCTGCAGGGAATGTTAGAAGTGTTAGCGGAGAGGCGTGCAGAGCACTTTTTGGAGCATACCTGAAGAGAAAACACAACATATTGTGGTTGTTGTCGAAAAATGGCAGGCTGTTTTGATTGCAATTTAGGTAAAAAGGTAGTAATATGTAAATAAAGATATTTTTCTATCAAAGACTTCTTCTCAAGGAAGAGCTGTCAATTAAGGAGGCTTCGAATGGAGAGAATGAAACAACTTCAGAGAAAAATTGAGTCCGTCAGATTAGAACTGGACGAAGCACTATTACGAAGAGATAAATTCGAAAGTTATTACGAAAAAAGCACGGAATTGGATAAATTGATTGAAGAGTATGTAGAAAGAAAAGAAAAAGTGAATATTTGTTAGCAGAAGATGAAAAAAAGAAGTTCGCGGAAGCGGACTTCTTTTTTGATTCATGGGGATTTTTTTGGCAGTTTTTGGCAGACGGTTTTCGGCATAGAAACATGTGTTTCGTATTGCTTTTTTATAGAAAATGGGGTAAGATAGTCATAAAAGTGGAGGAAAGTGGTGGGAAATGGTTCAAAGTGGTGAGCAAATCCCAACCTTGTGGAAGAAATAGCGCAAAGCGGTTTGTTCCATAAAAAGGCAGGTGTTTGTGTTATGTTCATGGGAGAGTACAATCACACAGTGGACCCAAAAGGCAGACTCATTGTCCCGTCCAAGTTCAGGGAGCAGTTAGGCAGTGAATTTGTGGTGACCAAGGGATTAGATGGCTGCTTATTTGTGTATCCCAACGAAGAATGGCATAACATTGAGGAAAAATTCCGCAACATTTCCATGACCTCTAAAGATGCGAGAAAGTTTTCCAGATTTTTCTTCGCAGGCGCAGCAGCGGTGGAGTTAGACAAGCAGGGGAGAATCCTTCTGCCGCCGGTACTGAGAGAATATGCAGATTTACAGAAAGATGTGGTATTAGTCGGAGTCTTAAGCCGGGTGGAAATCTGGGACAAGGACAGATGGCTGGAGAATACCTACGATGAAGACGAGATGGACGACATCGCAGAGCATATGGCAGAGTTAGGTTTCAGCATTTAAAGGAGACTGGCGTGGAGTTTAAGCATTATTCCGTTTTATTAGGAGAGACCATCGAACAACTGAATATCAGACCGGACGGAATCTATGTGGACGGAACCCTTGGGGGCGCTGGACATGCCAGTGAAGTGGTGAAACGGCTGTCGGGAGAGGGCAGGCTGATTGGGATTGACCAGGACGCAGACGCCATCCGGGCCGCTGGCGAACGCTTGGCGGAGTATAAGGACAGGGTCACCATTATCCGCAGCAATTATGCCAATATGAAGGAAGAACTGCAAAACATCGGTGTCACCGGAGTGGACGGCATTGTGCTGGATTTGGGAGTTTCCTCCTTTCAGTTAGACACGCCGGAGAGGGGCTTTACCTACCGGGAGCCGGACGCACCCTTAGACATGCGTATGGATGACAGGGTTTCCAGGACGGCGAAGGACATCGTCAATGAATACAGTGAGATGGAATTGTACCGGATTATCCGGGATTACGGGGAGGATAAATTCGCGAAGAACATTGCAAAGCATATTGTGATGGAGCGGGCAAAGAAACCCATTGAGACGGCGGGGGAACTGACGGAGATTATCCGGGCGTCTATTCCAAAGAAGGTGCAGGCAACCGGGGGACATCCCGCAAAAAGAACCTTTCAGGCAATCCGTATTGAACTGAACAGAGAGTTAGAAGTGTTGCAGGACACGTTAGATGATATGATAGATTTGCTAAATCCGGGGGGAAGGCTTTGCATCATTACCTTTCATTCCTTAGAGGACCGGATTGTAAAAGTAAATTTTAAGAAAAACGAAAACCCATGCACCTGTCCGAGTGATTTCCCGGTATGTGTGTG
>JAGAIK010000684.1 GCA_017626625.1 Roseburia sp. | reverse complement strand
GAAAAAGCCCCAGAGCCGCCTTCATATCCAGGTTACCTGCGGGAATGTGTCAAAAAAAATAACGTTTTTGACAGACGAAAATAATTTTTACAGCGGTGTGACGGATTTCCTGATTAATACGGGGTATCGGGAGGAAGCGCCGGAGGAGATTACGGTGGAATTTCAGGAGACGGGAACCTATTATTTTGAGGAAATGCGCGTGGCAGTCCAGCCCATGGAATCTGAACGGACGGGAGCCTTTGTGCAGGAAACGTTAGAGGATGTCAGCATCGGCACAAATGAGGTGACGGGAAGGATTTCCGTGGACAAAGAAAAGCTGCTCTGCCTGACCATTCCCTACAGCGCCGGGTGGCGCGCTTATGTGGACGGCGCAGAGACGGAGATTTTGCAGGCGGACACCATGTTTCTGGCAATTCCGGTGCCGGAGGGCAGCCACGAAATCAGGCTGACCTACTGCACACCTTATCTGAAAGCCGGCGGCGTACTCAGTCTGACGGGGCTGGTGAGCATCCTCTGTATGGCGGCAGTCCCTGCCGTCCGCAGGAGAGGGAGGTCAGGATAACTATGGATTATCTTTCGGAGAAAAAGGAATACCGTGCCATAGATTTTGCAAAATTTACGGCAGCCCTTCTTGTGGCGGCAATTCACATTCCGCCTTTAGAGGACTGTAGTTTTTGGCTTTCCCATGAATTTCAGCAGGTGGTATGCCGCATGGCGGTGCCCTTCTTTTTCCTGTGTACCGGGTTCTTTTTAGGGGAAAAACTCTGTGACAGGGAACGGACGAAAAAGTATCTGTTTCATATAGGAAAGATGTATCTGTTCTGGACACTGTGCTATGCCATCCCGATACTGGAGCGTTTCTGGAAACCGGAGAGGAGCTTTCCGGAAAATGCGGGGGAGTTGCTGCGCCGCTTTTTCCTGATTGGCTCTTACATACAGCTCTGGTATCTTCTGGCTACGGCAGCGGCGGCAGCGTTGCTCTATCTTTTTGTTTCTGTCCTGAAATGGCGGGACCACACGGTGATAGCTGCCGCCGCCCTTCTTTATGTCACCGGGGTTCTGGGAAATTCCTACCGCCATGCCTTTGACGGGTTTCCCATTGCAGCGGAGGTGATTAAGGGCTATCAGGCGGGGTTTCTCACCACCAGAAACGGCATCTTTTTTGGCTTTCCCTTTGTGGCGGCGGGGTATCTTTTGTGGAAATACCGGGGAAAAATCAGGCAGCGCCGTTACGGATTGTGGACCATGGTATTTTTAGCGGCAATGTTTGTGGAAGAATATCTGGTGAGGAAAGCCTGGGGAGAAGGCTCCCATGACATGTACTTCCTTACCCCGGCAGTGGCAGTCTGCCTGTTTCTTGCGGTTGCCTGGATTTCCCTGCCGCAGCGGACAGCAGCAGCGGCAAAACTTTTGCGCAGGCTGTCCACCTATCTGTTTTTACTGCATATGCTGGTGAATTTCTGGCTGAAAAAAACGGCGTTATGGGAGCAGGCATGGGTGAGATACAGTCCGATCCATTATGGTATTGTGGTAGGAATCAGCATTTTTCTGGGGCTTGTATTCTGCTTTGTGCAGGACAGGGGGAAGCGGAAAGCTGGCTGGCAGAGGCATTTTGCTGTAAGAAAAGAAGAGGCGGAACGATAATGTGAAACCATGGAGATACCTGACAGAGGTATTTTGCTGTAAGATAAGGAAATGTTGGAATGATAATGTGAAACCATGGAGATACCTGACAGAAGTATTTTGCTGTAAGTAAAACAGGTACGGATTTCAGTTGTAAATAGGAAAAGGAGAGAGGGTATGGCAGATAGGAACTTTACAGGAAAAAAGGAAGGGAAAACGGGCGGAGAAAAACGATATCGGGCAGGCTGGTTTCTGGTGGCGGCGGATTTTTTCCTGTTGCTGCTTTCACTGGCGCTGCCTCAGGTTAGACCGCTGATACCCACGGTGGGTCTGGTGGGAAATATGCTGATTTCCCTGTGGCTGGCATGGGAGGCTTTCGGGGTGAAAAAATCCCTGAGCCTGCTTGGAATCTCGTTTGTGGTTACTATGGTGTTAGAAAACCTGAGTATGGCAACGGGCTTTCCCTACGGCGTATTTGAACATTTTCTTCCGGGTCCCAAGCTGGGAACGGTACCCCTTGTGATAGGCTTCGTATATTTCAATTACTGTGTCATCGGGTGGATTTTTGCGGATTTGCTGATTGGGGATATTCCCGGTGACAGGGTGAAAGCATTGGGCAGACCTGCCATTGCCGCATTTGTGGGTGCAGCTATGGATGCCCTTTATGACCCCATCGGCAGTTTGCTGCTAAAACAGTGGCAGTATCCGGAGGGCGGCGGATTTTTTGGTGTACCCCTTCGCAATACGGCGGGATGGCTGTTGAATTTGTTTTTAACCCTGTTATTGTTTGAGCTGGTTCTTGCGGCATTTCAAAAACAGTTTCCTAAGCCGCATTGCGGCAAGGTAAAGCCGTTTTACCTGCAAAACAGCGTTCTGCTGCTGATTCAGCCTGTCCCGGCATTTCTCTGCTTCCTGCTGCTGCCGGACGAGACGGTGGCAAGCTGTGCCGGAGTAGAGTGGAGCAGCACAGCGCTCCAAGAGACAGTGTCAGTTCTGGGACTTCTGATTATGGGAAGCTATTTTGCAGTCGGAGCTTTGCGGTATTATCAGAGAAAAAATTTAAAATAAATAAAACCGTCTCATTGCATAACCGGAAAAAGGATAGTATGCTTGGGGCAGGAGGTGGCAGAAATGGCAAACGAAGAGAAAAAAGATTTTAATGCAATGCTGCATGACAGCAAAGATATGCCGAAATTTCAGACAAGTACAGACCCAAAAAGCATCGAAAAATACGGCGGAGCGAACATGTACTT
>JAGAIK010000683.1 GCA_017626625.1 Roseburia sp. | reverse complement strand
GCCAAGCGTATGATATGGAAGCACCTCGAGTTTTTCCACATTGGAAAGTGTTTTTAAAAACGCGCCAAACTTAGTCAACTGCTCCTTGTCATACGTAATCCCCGGTACCACCACATGGCGTATCCAAACCGGAATCTGTTTTTTCTCCAGATATTTTGCAAACGCCAGCACATTCCGGTTAGAATGCCCCGTCAGTTTCCGGTGCTCCTCATCCCGGATATGCTTGATATCCAGCATCACCAAATCCGTCACCGCCAACAACCTGTCTATTTTTTCCAACTGCGATTTCGGCAGATTTTCATCCCCCTTCCCGCTCTCTTTGCATTTTATCTCCGCTCTCTCTGCCGGAAAAATGGCAGAGCCGCCTGATTTCAGGCTGCACTCCATCTCTGCCAGCTCCGCCGGGAACAAAATTCCGGAGGTATCAAGGCAGGTATGAATCCCCCTCTCCTTCGCCAGCGAAAACAGCTCCGTCAAAAACTCCATCTGCAGCATAGGTTCCCCCCCGGTGGCAGTAATCCCCCCGGTCTTATAAAACGCCACATTACGGAGAAAACGCTCCATAATCTCCTCCGCCGTCATCTCCGTCCCGTCCTCTGTCTGCCAGGTATCCGGGTTATGGCAGTACTGACACCGCATAGGGCACCCCTGGAAGAACACCACAAACCGCACCCCCGGTCCATCCACCGTCCCAAATGTCTCTATCGAATGAATCCTTCCCATTCCTCTCTCCTTCTCATTACTACGGGAAGAACGCCGCTTTTGCGTTCTTCGGCATGAAACTTAGAGTTTCTTAGCGAAACGCCCTCTGGCGTGAGCTTTAGAAACTCTTTTCATGCTACATCCTTTCGTGGAACGTTCTCGCAATTACCTCATCCTGCTGCTCCTTTGTCAGCTTGATAAAGTTCACCGCATAGCCGGAAACACGAATGGTAAGCTGCGGATAAAGCTCCGGATGCTTCTGGGCGTCTAACAGCGTCTCCCTGTTTAAAACATTGACGTTCAGGTGATGTCCGCCCTTCTCCACATAGCCGTCTAACATGGCAACCAGATTGTTTTTCTCTGCCGCCTCGTCTTTCCCGAGAGCATCCGGCACAATGGTAAAGGTATTGGAGATACCGTCCTGTGCATCCATAAACGGCAGTTTTGCCACGGAAGCCAAAGATGCCACCGCACCGTGGGAATCGCGTCCGTGCATGGGGTTTGCCCCCGGTGCAAATGCCTCGCCCTTCTTTCTTCCATCCGGGGTAGCTCCGGTATTCTTGCCATAAGAAACATTTGATGTAATGGTAAGAATGGAAGTGGTCTGAATGCCGCCCCGGTAGGTGTGGTTTCCTTTCACATAATTGATGAAGGTATGGAGCACCTCCTTGGCAATCTCGTCCACCCGGTCATCATCATTTCCGTATTTCGGGAAATCTCCCTCTACCTCAAAATCCACGGTAATGCCATTCTCGTCGCGAATTGGCTTTACCTTCGCATATTTAATGGCAGATAAAGAGTCCGCCACCACAGACATTCCTGCGATTCCTGTGGCAAACCAGCGTCTCACCTGCTTGTCATGAAGCGCCATCTGGATTTTCTCATAGCAGTATTTGTCGTGCATATAATGAATGATGTTTAAGGCATTCACGTAAACCCCTGCCAGCCACTTCATCATATCTTTATATTTCTCCCAAACCTCATCATAATCCAAATATTCGGAGGTAATCGGACGGTATTTCGGACCTACCTGTTTGCCGGTCATCTCGTCCACGCCGCCGTTGATGGCATAGAGCAGACATTTTGCCAGGTTTGCCCTTGCCCCGAAAAACTGCATTTCCTTGCCGATTCTCATGGAAGAAACACAGCAGGCGATACCGTAATCGTCCCCGTGCACGACCCGCATGATATCATCATTTTCATACTGGATAGCAGAATGCTTAATAGATGTTTCGGCACAGAACTGCTTGAAGTTCTCCGGCAGCTTCACGGACCAGAGCACCGTCATGTTGGGCTCCGGCGCAGCGCCGATATTGTTTAAGGTATTTAAGTAACGGTAGGACATTTTCGTCACCATATGTCTGCCGTCCACACCGATACCGCCGATGGATTCCGTTACCCAGGTGGGGTCTCCGGCAAAAATCGTGTTGTATTCCGGCGTACGGGCAAATTTAATACAGCGCAGCTTCATTACAAACTGGTCGATGATTTCCTGAATCTCCTTCTCGGTAAACGTTCCCTCTTTCAAATCACGCTCCGCATAGATATCCAAAAACGTAGAAGTACGTCCAAGGCTCATTGCCGCCCCGTTCTGCTCCTTCACAGCCGCAAGATAGGCAAAATACACTGCCTGGGTTGCCTCAAGCACGTTTGTGGCAGGCTTTGAAATGTCGCAGCCATAGATTTTTGCCAGTTCCTTCAACATTTTTAAGGCACGAATCTGCTCGGACAGCTCCTCTCTCTCCCGGATTACATCGGAATACATGATGGTACGGGTGCTGTTTAACTGCTGCTCCTTATCCTCAATCAGACGATCCACACCGTAAAGGGCAGGTCTGCGGTAATCACCGATGATACGTCCTCTGCCATATGCGTCCGGCAGTCCTGTAATAATATGTGCGGAACGGCAGGCTCTCATTTCCGGGGTATAAGCGTCAAATACTCCGGCGTTGTGGGTTTTTCTATGGGTGGTAAAATACTCTACCACCTCCGGGTCCACCTGGTAGCCGTTGTCCTCACAGGCTTTCACCGCCATACGGATACCGCCGTAGGGCTGTAAGGAGCGTTTGAAGGGCTTATCGGTCTGAAAGCCCACAATCTTTTCCTTCTCTTTATCTAAATAGCCGGGACCGTGGGAAGTAATGGTGGAAATGATTTTCGTATCCATATCCAGGACTCCTCCTGCCTCCCGCTCTTTCTTCGAAAGCTCCAACACCTCATTCCACAGGTCCGTGGTATCCTGGGTCGGTCCCTCTAAAAATGAGCTGTCCCCGTCATAGGGAGTATAATTTTTCTGAATGAAATCCCTGACATTGATTTCTTTCTCCCACACACCGCCGTTAAAGTTTCTCCATTCGTTCTGCATTGCGCATCCTCCTTTTCAACCTTGCTTTTTCTCGTTGTTTTCCCCGGAGGTTTTTATATCGCAGAAAAATCATGACGTTGATACATTACGGTAACATGTTTCCCAGATATAAAAAAACCGACAGTCCGGGTTCCTCGCCCAGACGGTCGGCATTCTATCGTTATACTTCACGTGGTTTTTCCACTTATTCCGTCAGTCATATAACATCTTGATCATATAATAATTTTTCTCAATAAACAATAGGTAAATTTTACCAAAAATAATTATTCAAACACTGCCACGCCGTTTTTAGTATGTTTTTTTACCCTGTAAAGCGCCTCGTCCGCCGAATTGTAAAGCTGCAAAAAATTCGTGCCGCAGTTGGCGCCAAAGGCAATCCCGATACTGACCGACGGCGGCTCCTTCAGCCCCATCTCTTCCTTTTTATTGTGCAATTCCACCAAAAAACGCTCGGCGCTCCGTTTCACCGCCTCCCGGCTCTCAACCTCCGAGGCAAACACAGCAAATTCGTCACCTCCCATGCGCCCCACAAAATCGTACTCTTTAAAATGCTCACTGAGCATATCCGCCACCAGCAGAATGACCCGATCCCCCACGTAATGTCCATAGGCGTCATTAATCTGTTTAAAATTATCCACATCAAAGGCAAGATAGGCAAACTCTCCCACAGAATCCCTCCGAATACCGCTGTCCCGGTCAGCTAACTTCGCCTCAATCAGCTCCTCCATGGGTCCGCGGTTAAAAAGTCTGGTAAGGGAATCCCGCATCGCACGCTCTTTCACATACTGGTATTCCCTCTCCTGTCTGTGCTCCGCATGTACCCGCTCCGTCATGTCAATGTAGCTGACGTAGGAAACCGGATAGTCCTCTAAGCGTATGACAATCTGGAACAGCAGCCAGCGAATCTCTCCGTTCTTCGCCTGTGCGGGAGCTAAAACCTCAATGGGCTCCCCGGCTTTCATCTGTTCCCGGTTTTCATTGACAATCGTCCGCAAATCAAAATCAATGAACGTATTCCAGCCCTCCTGGATTTTGTCACTGTATTCCTCCCTGGTATAGCCAAGGAGACGGTGTGCCATAGCATTCATATAATAGATTCTGCGGTTTCTTCCCTCTCTGGTAACCACCAGACCGAAAGGCACGTTTCCCATGACCTTCCGCAATACCTTTTCCTCTAACATCGCATTGTCCATTTCTTTTTCCCCCAAAAACAGAAACATGACATCTTTGCATTCTTGTTTCAGTATAATACAGGTTTTCCCTTTTCGAAAGCTTTTTTTATGAAAAATTTGATTTTTTATAGACGTTTTTTCTTTCTCCGTCTATAATTAATATTACAATGGAGGGTTTTTTATGAAAGTAGGAATTTTGTCCGATACCCACGGAGTTGTCCGGCAGAGCTGGCATCACTACTTAGATAACTGCGATTATCTGATTCATGCCGGAGACATCCACAACCGTTCTTCTTATGAACAATTAAAAAATTTTGGCATTCCCATTTATTTTGTGCGTGGAAATAATGATTTTGGGGACTGGGCAAGATTTCTGCCGGAAACGCTCCAGGTTCCGATTGGAGGAAAGATTTTCTATATCGTTCATCAGCTTTCCCATTTACCCAGAAATGTATCCGAAGCAGATTTTATCATTTTCGGTCACACCCACCATTACGCCTGCTACGAACAGAGTGGACAGGTTTTCTTAAACCCCGGCAGCGCCGGACAGGGGCGGGGAGAGTCGGAGGGCTTCGCCATTCTGGAATTTCAGGGAAGCCGTTATCATGTG
>JAGAIK010000062.1 GCA_017626625.1 Roseburia sp. | reverse complement strand
GCTATCCCTCGCCAATGCCGAGTTTTCGGTCTAACTGCACGCAAGCCTCCTCCACGGTGCCGTTATTATCTAAGACAAATTTGCAGTGGCTGCGGTACTCCGCCTCTTTCAACTGACTTGCAAATATCTGCTGCACCTTTTCCTCGGAGTAGCCCCTCGACGCCATCAAACGCTGTTTCCTGATTTCCTCTTTCGTATAAATATACCAGAGTTCATCACAAATTTCATCATAATGTTCCTCGATTAACAGCGCCGCCTCTAAAAAAAGGAACTGCAATTCCCCTTTTTCCCGTTCCGCTGCCGCCGTCCGGAGCACATAGTCCTTGACTGCCGGATGTACAATGGCATTCATCTGCCTTCTTTTTTCCTCATCCGAAAAAATCACCGCCGCCATCTTTCCCCGGTCAAAGCCGCCCTCCGGCAGGAAAATATCCTCTCCAAAAAACTGCTGCCTGATTTTCTCATAGCAGTCCGTTCCCGGCTCCATCAGTTCATGGGCAATCTCGTCCGCCAAGAGCACCCGGGTATCCGGCTGTTTTTTCAGATATGCTAAAATTTCCGACTTTCCGGCACCTACGCCTCCGGTAATTCCTATAAACTTCATAAGTTTCCTCGTTTCTTCCTATGATGACACACCCCGGAAAATTATGCAAGCGTTAGCATGAAAAATTTCACGCCGTTATTTTGCCTCGTACCAGTCATTTCCTGCGTGGGTGTCTACCTCTAACGCCACGTCCAAATGTGCCGCCCCGTGCATTTCTTCCTCCAGAATTTCCCGTACCTTAGCCTCTTCCTCTGCGGCGGTTTCCACCAGAAGTTCATCATGCACCGTCAGTATCAACCGGGATTTTAAATGTTCCTCCAGAAGCCTGTCATGCACCCGTATCATGGCAATCTTAATAATATCTGCGGCGGTTCCCTGAATAGGGGAATTCATGGCGATACGCTCGCCGAAGGAGCGCTGCATGAAATTGCTGCTAGAAAGCTCCGGCACCGGACGCCTCCTGCCAAACATGGTGGTGACATAGCCTTTTTCCTTTGCCTCTGCCACCAGCCCGTCTAAAAAGCTCTTGATTTTCGGATACGTCTCAAAATAGCGCTCGATATACTCCGCCGCCTCTTTTTTGCTGATGCTCAAATCCTGACTGAGTCCGAAGGAGCTGATGCCGTACACAATGCCAAAATTTACCGCCTTTGCATTTCTCCTCTGCAAATCCGTCACCTCGTCAAAGGGGATATGGAATACCTGGGATGCGGTAATTCTGTGGATATCCTGTGCCTGGCGGTAAGCGTCAATCAGTTTTTCGTCCCCGGACATATGGGCGAGCACCCGAAGCTCAATCTGAGAATAATCGGAATCCACAAATACAAAGCCCTCTTTCGGGAGGAATGCCTTGCGGATTAACCTGCCAAGTTCAATCCTCATGGGAATGTTCTGCAGATTCGGCTCCGTGCTGCTGAGCCTTCCGGTGGCGGTGATGGTCTGGTTAAAGGAGGTATGAATCCTGCCGTCCTCTCTGATATAATTCACCAGACCGTCCGCATAGGTGGATTTTAATTTTGCAAGCTGACGGTATTCTAAAATATCCGCCACAATGGGATATTCCGGCGCTAAACGCTCTAACACCTCTGCCGCAGTGGAGTAGCCCGTCTTTGTCTTTTTGCCGTAGGGCATTTCCAATTTTTCAAACAGGATAACCCCTAACTGCTTGGGAGAATTGATGTTAAATTCCTCCCCCGCCGCCTCATAAATCTGTTTTTCCAATTCGGCGATACGGACTGCCAGCTTATCCCCGTATTCTTTTAAGGCATCTCCGCAGGCGATGATTCCCTCATGCTCCATATCCGCAAGAGTAAATACCAAGGGCATTTCTATCTCCCGGAAAAGCTGCTCCATGCCTGTCTCCTTAAGTTCTGCCAGCATAGGCTGCTTTGCGGCGGCAGCCACATATGCCATATAGCAGACGCAGGTCATAAACGCCTCTTCCTGTTCCGCTGCCGCCTTTTCAAAAGTGAATTTTCCCAGCAAATCCGCTTTCGACGGTATCATCAGATTCAGATAGTCCTTGGCGATATCTTCATAGGGATATTCATTTTTAATGGGATTCAATAAATATGCCGCAATGGTGGCATCAAAAAGATTTTCCAGCAAAACCGAACCGCTCGCTTTCTTCTCGATCAGCCCTAAGGCT
>JAGAIK010000061.1 GCA_017626625.1 Roseburia sp. | reverse complement strand
TTGCTGTTTTCTTCCGCCTTGCTGGTGCCAGTTTCCGTCTCAACAATTTTTCCATTATCGACAGGTTGTATCAGTGCCATATCATTTCTCCTTTCTCTTTATACTCCTGCTTTAAGCAGTGTAATCAATTGAATTTCCCTGGTCTGCCATCATCTGAGCCACAAGAGTTTCCTCTTCGCTCATTATTCCGGCAAGCTCATCTAAGTCGCTTAAATTCAGCCTGCGCATTTTACCGGAAGTTTTTTCCTGTTCTTCCGCCTGACGTTCTTCCTGTTTCTCGTTCTGTTCGAGATTCCGTTCAAACTCATGGCTTCCCACGGTAACTTCCACGGCATCTACCTTTACGCCTGCCTGGTTTAAGTTCTGTTTCAATTCTGCCATCTGCGTCTCTAACGCCTCTTTGACAAACTCATTCTGCGCTATAATATGCGCCGAAACATTTCCCTGTTTTGCAGTAACCTCTAAATAAATCTTTCCGAGGTTCTCAGGGTTTAACTGCATCTCCATGGTGGTCTGGGTATTGGAAATGCTGACTTTGGTGTATTCCACAATCTGGCGGATGATATTCTCCGTATCAAGCTGTCTTGCAAACTCCGGAACCGCCTCGGCTGCCGCCGCATTTACCGGCTGCTGCTGGTTGTTGACCTGTACGCCGGCTGTCCCATCCGCATGGCTCTGCTGGTTTAAATTGCTTCCCGCCTGCTGCCTGGAATCTCCCGTCTTTTCTTCCGTCAGTCCCTTCACGGCTGTTTCCTGCTCTAAGGCTGTTTCGCTTTTCTTTTCGGATACTGTTTCCCCGGTCTGTTTTTCCCCGGAAACCGCTGCGCTTTCCTCTGCAGTTTTATCTGCTGCAGTCTTATCCGCTACAGTATCTTCTTTTAATTCAGAAACCTCCGGCTGCTGTTCCTCCCGAACGGTATCGGTGTCCCGAACTGCCTCTGTGCTCTGTGCATTCTGTACATCCTGCACATTCTGTTCTCCTGCCATGGTGCCTTCTGTTTCCTCCGGTACCTGGCTTTCCCCTTCTGTTCCGTCAGGAATCACGGTTTCTGCCTGGTTCTGCATCAGTTCATATGCCTGCTTTAGCTCTTCCCCGGTCAGTCCTAAGTCCTGTAACAGCTCTTCTGTCAAAGCTCCCACTTCTTTTAAGACATCCAGGAACTCACCATTGCACAGCAATTCACCTGCATCCTGACAGCCTGTCAGTTCTGCCACCAAGTTTGCCAGTTGACCGGGATTCATCAGGTCAATGGCTGTCATGCCTAACTGCTCCATAGCTGCCTCGATTTGCTCATCGGTAACGCCAAGTTCTTCTTTGAGAACTTCCCGGACATCCGCCTCATAAGCATCCAGTTCTTCCTGAACTTCGCCGTTATCCACCTGTTCTAAGGCTCCCTGCTGCTGTTTGATACCGTTCTCACGATACTGGTACTGCTCATAGCCCTCGGTCTGTGACACGGCTGCAGTCTTATCGGTTTTCGCATCGTAAACTCCGCTGTTCCCGGAAGATGTGCCGGTTCCTACCTGTGTGGTCATCTGGCTCATCACCTGTGCGAACTGGACTTTTAAATCCCCTTCCTTCGAGCCGGTACCTGTCACAGTTGTCTGTCCTGCGGTCAAAATACCTGCCACTGCTGAAACATTGCTGCCCACTCCTTTTTCCTCCTTTCTTTCCCGTCATAACCCTAAGATTACAACTAAAATATTTATTCTGAAGGCTCCATGATTTCCGTCACCTTTGCGGCTGTATCGGAATTCATTTTACCCAGAATATCAGCTCTCGACTGAGCATCCATCTGCTCAAGAATCTCTGCTACCAACTTCAGATTATTGTTCATGGTATCAAAAATTGCCGCTGCCTCTTTCGGCTTCATGGAAGAATAGGTCTTGACATATTCCTCTAACTCTTCCTGCTCTGCGGTCTGCGCCACCACCTGTTTATATAGTACCTCGGCGTTGGCTGGGTCAATGCTTTCATAATACTTCTTATATTCTTCTATATCGGGTGCAGAATCGGAAAAGACAACATCTTCGTAAAAACTTTGTTTTTCCTCCTCAAAGGCAGCCTCATCTTCCTTATATCTCTGAAGTTCCTGTGCCTGTGCCTCTAACTCTGCGATGTATTCGGCATTGGAGTCGGTACTGTTCTGCGCTTCCGCAAGGGCTATCTCCAACTCCTTGATTTTTGCCACTGCCTCGTCCATAGACTCAAAAGCATACGCGCTGTCCTCGG
>JAGAIK010000682.1 GCA_017626625.1 Roseburia sp. | reverse complement strand
GAAACAGGCGGACAAATACCAGAAGCGCATGAATGAACTTGCTCCTATGGTAAAGAACATGGAGAAGCTGGCGGCAGACTTTTCCGCAGATCCGGAGCAGACGCTTCCAGAAGCAGCGGTTATGGAATCTGCAAAGTCGTATCGAGAGAAGAAAGCAAAACCACTGGTAAAGAAAATCGTACAAGTCATGAGCTCTGTTTATTCGGCGTATCTGGATATTTCAAATAAGTTTACAAAGCTGCAAGCGGCGTATAACAGGGAACGGAGCGGAAACGAGCGGCTGACAAACAGGCTGGAAGAAGTCTTGGAGGAAAACCGGGAATTGAGGATAGTGGCGGCAGATTTTGGTCGTATAAAAGCTGTGGTCGGCTCTGAACAGGTTAATGCTGTGATTAACCGGGCAAAGCAGCAGGAACAGATAGAAGCCGAGCAGAAACTGGCTGCAAGGAGAAAACACAATCGGGAAGCCCGCTGACAGGCGGAGGGCTGCTTAAAGCCCTCTTAGATGCCATGAAGCGAATCCCTGCCAGTTAGTCAAGAGCGGCACAGCCGTTCAATTTACTCTTGACTGGCTGGTGGGGATTTGCTATCGGAATGTAAAGATTTTAGTAAAGATGAAGAATGAACGGGACAGATGTTCGGATAGATTTTTTATGGAAAGTACGGTATAGTATAAGAGTAGTTATTTGAAAATGAAAAGAACATTTGTTCTAAAAGATGTTGAAAATAGAGCCAATATAGAGTATAATTGGTACACATAGATGGATATGGGGTGAGATAAAATGCTGGAAAAGATTATTGAACTCACGAATTTATATATAGATAATATGCCAAAGAAAGAAAGAAAAAAATATGGGCAGTTTTTTACAAGTATGGAAACTGCAAAGTTTATGGCAAATTTGTATGACGCTCCGATTAATAAGCAGAGTGTAACGATTTTGGATGCTGGGGCGGGTTCTGGCATATTGTCATGTGCTTTTATCGAATGGGCAGAGCAGTTTGACACAGTAAAAGAAATAGAATTGACTTGTTACGAGAATGACGATAATGTTTTGGGGCTTCTAAAGGCTAATTTGGAGTATTGCAAAATTCATTCAAGTAAAATAATTAAGTACAATATTCAAAAAGAGAATTATATTACAAGTCAATATTTAGATTTTAATTATATGATAGGCGGGAATCCTAATCCAATAAAATATGATTATGTAATCGGAAATCCGCCTTATATGAAAATACCGAAAGATGCGCCGGAAGCAACAGCCATGCCGGAAGTTTGTTATGGTGCGCCGAATATGTACTTTATTTTTGCGGCTATGGGACTTTTTAATTTAAAAGATGAGGGGGAAATGGTTTATATTATTCCTCGCTCATGGACGTCGGGAGCATATTTCAAACGGTTTAGACAGTATTTTCTGACAGAAGGGAAATTGGAGCATATTCACTTATTTGTAAGTCGGAATAAAGTTTTTGATAAAGAAGATGTATTGCAGGAAACCATTATTATAAAAGTTCGGAAAACACATGTAAATCCGGCACAGGTAAAAATTACATCGTCCAAGTCAAACAAAGATTTTGATGAATTAACTTTCTTGACCGTACCATATGACCTTGTTGTTTCCGGTGAAGATTACTATGTGTATCTAGTAACAGATGATGAGGAAGTTATGGTATTGAAACGGCTGCATAAGTTTAATCAGACGCTACCTGAAATTGGTGTGAAAATGAAAACGGGATTAACGGTAGATTTCAGAAATCGAGATATTCTTCGTGACGAGGAAGAGGAAGGTGCAATCCCTTTATTTTATTCGCAGCACATAAAACAGGGAAAAGTGCAGTTCCCTATTCAGAAAGAGCATGAATATGTGGTAACAGACCAGCGTGGGCTTATGCAGGATAATAGAAATTATTTGTTTGTAAAAAGATTTACGGCAAAGGAAGAACCACGAAGATTGCAATGTGGGATTTATTTGGCGAAGAATTATCCACAGTATACGAAAATTAGTACGCAGAATAAAATCAATTTTATTGACGGACTTTTGGG
>JAGAIK010000681.1 GCA_017626625.1 Roseburia sp. | reverse complement strand
TCTTAATTTCCTCATTTATATTATAGCAGAAACATCAAAAAATTACACCATCGTTTTCTGTGATGCATTCGGTTCCTATTACGCCTTGGACGAATGAGCGTAACCTGTTGTACCCTTTCTATAAAGTGTTATCTAGTCCATTTATACCATATATTCCACAAAATATGGATTAAATAACACCAGAAGGTACTATATGTAGATGAAAATTTCAGGTTCCATAGTAGGATACAAAATACTCCACCGCGTTTTCCGGGAAAAATTCTTTAAATTCTCCGTAAAGCTGTGCCGCTAATGTCTTGTTGTGGGCGATAATCAGCGTCGGCTTGTTGAGCGCCTGTATGATATTCGCCATGGTGAAGGTCTTGCCGGAGCCGGTGACGCCTAACAGCGTCTGGAACTGATTTCCCTCCTGAAAACCTTTCACCAACTCCGCAATGGCCTGGGGCTGGTCTCCGGTTGGGGCATATTGGGATACTAATTTAAAATGCTCCATAAAATCCTCCTGTAAATCTGTTCTATCCTATTGGCTTTATTTTTCATCAAACATCTGTTTACTTCCTCTATCATACCACACTCCCCTCTCCCGCGCAATGAAAAATCGAACATTTATTCGTTTTTCTCCCCGCAGAATCAAAAAAGTATAGAAGCCCTCTCCTGCCCCTATACTTTTTCTTAGGTTCCTGATTTAGTACAGATATTTCTCCGCCACTTTTCTTAACTTCTCCGGGTCCTTTTCAAACCAACGGTCAAAGGTGGTATGTTCCTCCGCCACAGCCTGTCCTAACTCCACAAAAAAGGACGGTATCTCTTTTTCTAACATCATACCCCACTGCTCGCCAAAACGCTCCTGCCCCTCTCTGTCGCTGCCGTTCACATGAAAAGTAAACGCAGGCTCGGTCACGTCGTTCACACGCTTCACCCCGCCGTGGAAACCGAGGGTTCCAATCTGGTGGGTTCCGCAGGAGGAAGTACAGCCGGAAATATGGATTCGCGGAAGTACGCCGTCCGCAAAATCTTCTTTTCTCACCGCTTCTATAATAGCCGCCAGCAATCCCTGCGAATTGCGCAGTCCAATCTGACAGATGGTGCTGCCGATACAGGAGACAGAGGTTTCAAAGAGATTTTTCGCTCCGTCCTCTGTTGCTGCAAGTACCTGCTGCGTTTCCGTTCCGTTTAAGTTGATGATAAAAATAGTCTCATCCGGGGCAATTCTGATTTCCACACCCTCCATGTCTTTGATGACATTGTAAAGCTCTGCAAACTTAGAGGGTGCCGGAACACCTCCGATGGGATGATAGACCACCGCATAAAGTCCCGTCTGTTTCTGGACCATGATACGGGGACCGCTGACTCTCACGCCATCTCCCTGCTTTGTAACCGGAGAAATCTTTACCTCCAAATGCAAATCTTCTTTTTCTTTCACCTGTGCCAACTGCTCGAAATAAGCACTGCGGTACCCCTCCACACCGAGGCTGTCCTGCATGTAACGGGTTCTCGCCTTTCCCCTGTTCTCGTAATTACCGTGGACGATGAAGGTTTGCACCATGGCTTTCACATAGTAGAGGATTTCCGAAGGCTGCACCTTTTCTTCCATCAAGACGCCAAGCTTTGGATTATTCCCAAGCCCGCCTGCACTGTACACGTCAAAGCAGCCGTCCGCTCTCGCCACAAAGCCCAAATCACGAAAGGTGGCATGGGTCACATTCGCCGGAGAGTTAGAAAAACCTACCTTTAATTTCCG
>JAGAIK010000680.1 GCA_017626625.1 Roseburia sp. | reverse complement strand
TATCCATTGCAAACCTGTTTTTCAATGAATATAGATTTTTATATCAGACATTATAACACTATTATCTTTATCGTTCAATCATTTTCTAAATCAAATTTCCAACTACGTTTTGTCAATAATTTTAGGACAAGTTTAAAAAAAATTTTTATCCACCCACATCCAAAAAGAGCGGGAAGAATCCTCTTCCCGCTCTGTGTCTTTCTGTCATATTCCCTAACTTCTTCTAATATGCTGATGTGTAAATAAATGGTCTGAACAATATTCATAGTTCCCCTCGCACTTCGAGCAGAAACGGAACTCTAAGGACGGGTCATCTAACTCTGTCCTTCCGCAAACCGCACATTTGTGCTTCGTGATGCCGGATCCGGGGCGGGGTTCCCGCATCTGCGCTTTAAACTTCTGCCTGCGGTGAACCTCATGGGGCGCATAACGCTTCAAATTCCTGGTGGACAGGAAAAATACCACAAAGCTAATCAAAGACATGATAATGGAAACACGCTGTGGCCAGCTTCCCACGATAATATTATATACAATCAGCACGCCATAGACAATCGCCATCCATTTCATCTTAATGGGAATGATAAAGTACAGCATCACCTGCATATCCGGATACATCACCGCAAATGCAAGGAAAATGGACATGTTGATATAATTGACACTGAAACCATAACTCATGGTGGACGAAACTTCCGCTAAAAGCCCCGGCACTGCGGCAAAAACAGAAGCATTCATCACATAATATACCGCATATAAAACAAATGCGCCGATGATGGTAAAAATAATGCCGCTGAAAATATAGACATTAAACCGGAACGTCCCCCAGTTGCGCTCTAACGCCGTTCCCAACTGGTAATAAAACAGTGCCATAATCAGCAGGAAAATCAAATTGGTCTCCGTAGGCATGAAAATCCAGGTGACCAGACGCCAGATTTGACCATGCAGAATATGATAGGGGCTTAATGTCAGCATACTCAAAATCGCCGGATTCACGGCATACAGCACAAAACCTATGGTATAAGCGCCAATCAGCCATACAATCAGATTGGGGATGGCATATTTTCCCAGCTTACGCTCTAATTTATTTAACCAGTTCATAAAAACGACCTTACCTTTCCTGTAACTATTACTTTCTCAAGTATAGCTATCCGGCAAAACTTTGTCAATCCGGGCATTTTTTCTTCATAAAAAGTTTATATTTTCCTTATTTTTGCACATTGTGTTTTGTAAAATCCTGTCGTATAATGTACCTTGTTTAGCGTCTGCATGACGCTCACCTATTAAATAAGAAGTAATTGTGATAATAAAAGCTATTTTCTATATCGTTTGGAGGAATTTTAATGGAAAATCAAACACTTCACAAACTCGGAATTGACATCGGCTCCACCACCGTCAAGGTGGCGGTTCTTGACGAACAGGACAATCTGCTCTTTTCCGATTACGAGCGGCATTTTGCCAATATCAGGGAAACCCTTTCCAGTTTAATTGAGAAAGCTTTCGCCAAATTAGGCGACAGGAAGGTTGCCCCCATGATTACCGGTTCCGGCGGTCTGACCCTGGCAAAACACTTACATATCCCCTTTGTGCAGGAGGTAATTTCCGTCTCCACCGCACTGCAGCACTACGCACCCCAGACCGATGTTGCCATCGAGTTAGGCGGTGAGGATGCTAAAATCATTTATTTTGAGGGCGGCAACGTGGAGCAGCGAATGAACGGTATCTGCGCAGGCGGTACCGGCTCTTTTATCGACCAGATGGCTTCCCTGATTCAGACGGACGCCTCCGGCTTAAACGAGTATGCCAAAAATTATAAGGCAATCTACCCTATCGCAGCCCGCTGCGGCGTTTTTGCCAAAACAGATATCCAGCCCCTGATTAACGAGGGCGCCACCAGGGAGGATTTATCTGCCTCCATTTTCCAGGCGGTGGTAAACCAGACCATCAGCGGTCTTGCCTGCGGAAAGCCAATCCGGGGACACGTGGCATTTTTAGGCGGTCCGCTGCACTTTTTATCTGAACTGAAGGCGGCGTTTATCCGCACCTTAAACTTAGATGACGAGCACGCCATCACACCGGAAAATTCCCATTTATTTGCAGCTATCGGTTCCGCCTTAAATTATAAAGCAGAAACCACCACCACCTTAGCGGATTTGCGGGAACAGTTAAAATCCGATATCCATATGGAGTTTGAGGTAGCCCGCTTAGAGCCTTTATTCAAGGACCAGGCAGACTAT
>JAGAIK010000679.1 GCA_017626625.1 Roseburia sp. | reverse complement strand
CATAAGTTCCCCCGCAAACCGCAAACGCATGTTTCTCCACATCATAATGGGAAAAATCCTGTTTCGTCAATACCAGGGCAACCTGCTTTTCTTCTCCCGCCTTAACAAAGATTTTTTCAAAGGCTTTCAGTTGGTGGGACGGCTCCCCTGCTTTCGCCTCCTTCTCTGCCACATAAATCTGAACCGTCTCTTTTCCGTCCACCGTACTGTCATTCTTTACCGTCAACGAAACCTTAACCTCTTCCCCCTCCTTCTGTAACTGCAAATCCTTGTATACAAAATGACTGTAGGAAAGTCCGTGCCCGAAACAGAAATTAACATCCGTCTCTTCTGTATCGTAATAGCGGTAACCCACCATTCTGCCCTCTTTGTATTCCACCTTATCTTTCCTTCCAAAGGTGCCGATGGTGTGTGCCGGACACTGCTCCGCTGTCTTAATAAAGGTTTCCGCCAGTTTTCCGGAGGGATTTACTTTTCCAAACAGTACCTCAGCAAGGGCGGTTCCGCCCTCCATGCCTGCATAATAGCTCCATACCACAGTTGCCGCCCCGGAAAGCCAGGGCATTTCCACCGGAGAACCTGCAAACATCACCACAATCGTATCGGGAACTTCCTTTAACAATGCGGCAAGCACCTCGTCCTGTTCGTAGGGCAGCTTCATATCCGTCCTGTCCTGTCCCTCCACATCATACACATGGTTCAGACCGCCTACGAAAATAACGGTATCGCTTTCTTTTGCCAGCTCAAGCGCCTCCTTTAAGCAGGCAGCCTTTTTCTCTTCTTCTTTTCTTATTTCCTCAGCGCTTAAGTTTTTCTCCTTCCGCTCGCCGCTCCAGTCATGCTGGGTGCTCTCCGCCTGCCAGTTGGTGCCGTCCCCCTGCTTTTTCTCCGGCAGCACATAGCCCGGCGCATAGGAAACCTTGGCATTGCCGCCCAAAATCTTTTTGATTCCCATCAGCGGGGAAATCTCATATAATGCCTTAATTTCCGCACTGCCGCCTCCGTTGGAATGAATTGCAGCCGCATTGCCGCCGATAACCGCCACTTTCTTCACCTTATCAGCATTCAGCGGAAGAATCTGTTTCTCATTCTTTAAAAGAATCACAGATTCCCTTGCCACTTCAAGAACTGCCTGCTGATGTTCTCTGGTGTTGTAGGAGCCTCGTTTTCTCTCCTCTTTTTGCTCTCCAATTATCTTAAGACGAAGCATCAGGCGCAAAATGTTGCGGACTTTTTCATCCACCAAATCCTCCGACAATTCCCCTGCCCTGATTTTTTCCAGCAGCGGTTGTGCGAGATTGTGTTTGTCAAATTCATACGTCACATTCATCTCAATATCTAAGCCGGATTCCGCCGCCTTTACCGTATCATGGACGCCGCCCCAGTCAGAGACCACCATACCGTCAAACTTCCAGTCCTCACGGAGCTTCTTGTTTAACAGGGATTTACTGGTACAGCAATGCTCGCCGTTGAGCAGGTTATAAGCTCCCATCAGGGAAAAAATACCGCCTTTTTCCACTGCCGCATGAAAGCCCGGAAAATAGATTTCCTCTAAGGTCTGCTCGTCTACAATGGTGTCCACCCAGAGGCGCTCCGTCTCCTGGGAGTTCGCCGCAAAATGCTTGACGCAGGCTGCGGTATCACCCTTCTGGATTCCTTTTACCATGGGAACCACCAGTTCTTCCACCAGCCTTGGGTCCTCGCTCATGTATTCAAAGTTTCTGCCGCAGAGAGGGCTTCTTTTGATGTTGATTCCAGGGGCTAAAATCACGTCTTTGCCGCGTGCCCTTGCTTCTTCGCCCAGCACCTCACCTGCTTTTCCCGCCAATTCACGGTTCCAGGTGGAGGCGATGGCGCTGTTGCAGGGAAGGTAAGAGACAAAGTCATCCGTCGTGCCTACGCTCCGCCACTCATTGTCTGCAAATTCGGCACGAACGCCCATGGGACCGTCGGACATGGTGAGGGACGGAATACCGAGACGCTCCACAGCTTCGGTGCGGAAAAGACCGGCGCCGTGAATCATGCCGATTTTTTCTTCCAAAGTCAGTTGGGAGAGTAATTCGTTTATGTAGGTTTCTGTATTCTGCATGTAAATTCGTTCCTTTCTACTACAAAATTTTAATACGATATGTCATTGGATGCCGGAAAGTTTTACTGTTTCTTTTTAAAAATTTACTTCTGTGCTCTGGCTGCCCGAAAATTTTACTGCTTTTTTACTTCACCTCTGCTCTCCGGCTGTCAGAAAGTTTTACTGCTTCTTTTTAAAACTTCACTTCTACACTCTGGCTGCCGGAAAGTTCTATGACAAGATTATTTTCTTCCATATGATAAGCCGCTCCAGTTACCTCTGACGGAGTTCCAACATTTACCAATTCCACTTTGCTACTCTTGGGGCTGTCTGCGGAAATTTTGTAAACGCTTCCATCATGGGTGATGGAAATGGAGGCTTCCGGCTCATTTTCAGTATTGTAAACCGTCGTTCGGGCTGTTTTTCCGGCTTCTATTGCATAGGCACGGAAAGTTACGTTATCCGCATAATCGTATACGGCGTTGTCGTTTTTCGCACCTACCGCCACAATGCTGTTTTCTCTGACGTAAAGAGGTATGCTTAAATAACCGTGTTTTTCGGTGTACCATTTTCCGCCTTCTTTGACTTCCCCGGTAAGGAAGGAGGTCCAGGTGCCTTCCGGCAGGTAGTATTCGGCAATGCCGTCCTCACGGAAAATGGGAGCTACCAGTAAGGAATCCCCTAACATGTACTGGTCTGCAAGAT
>JAGAIK010000678.1 GCA_017626625.1 Roseburia sp. | reverse complement strand
TCGGTGGATCATGCTGCCCTGGGAGCGGATATTCTGTTTGTTGGAGGAAGGAACCTCAAATCCGAGACAGTGGAAGAAGAGGGAAAGAATCTCAAATCTGAGACAGTGGAAGAAGAGGGAAAGAATCTCAAATCTGAGACAGTGGAAGAAGAGGAAAAGAATCTCAAATCTGAGACAGAAAGCAGTGGCTGTATCAGAGATTTTATTTCGGAAACCGGAGAAGATGGGCTGATTGAGACGGCAATTCGGGTGCACAGCGCCTATCGTATCCCTGAAAACCTGGATAAAAGGACGGAGAAATTTTGCCATATTCTCCGGGATGCGGACAAGATAGATATTTTGCGGGTAAATGTGGAGGTGCCTTTGGAGGAAATTTATAATACCACCACAGCAGAACTGAGCAATGCCCTTGTTACCCCGGAGGTGGAGCAAAGCTTTTATGAGCATCATGCGGTGCTGCGGAGCTTAAAGAAAACTCCGGCAGACCATGTGGTGGGACATGGCTCCCTGGTGTTTGAACTGGTTTTTCCGGAAAGTCTGCGGATTGTAAAACAGCAGGGGTATCTGGAAAATCTGCTTCATTTCGAGTCAGAAAATCCAAAGACCAGAGAGCAGTTTGCCGGACTGCGGAAAGAAATGGAGACTTATCTGGCGCAGATAGATTCATTTAGCCGGAAAAGGTAATACCAATTCCGGTGTTAGGAAAAATCAGCGCCGCCGATACATCCAGCAAAAGCAGTAAAATCAGCAGGGTATTGAAGGCGCAGCGGAAAGTGCCGGAAAACCGAAACCACAGCATTTTAAGCAGCCTTGAGAACAGGCATACCCAAAGCATTCCGGCAATGCCAAATCCCAAAGCCGAGTAGAGGCAGATATACCCCCAGAGCTGGTAGGGATAACCGGAATAATCCCAGTAACGAAGTCCCCAGAAAGTATCAAGAAACCACCCAATCAGAAGTTCTAATCCGCTCCCCACAAGGGCTGAGAGCAGAAAGACGCTGACGGGGCGGTTTTTCATTTTAAAAAACAGCAGGTAAAAAAGCACTGCGCCCACGCCGTAGACGGGTAGCCACGGACCGTAGAGAAATCCCCGGTTGCGAAAAACCCCGTCTTTCCAGAGGAAAATGAGAACCTCCCAGAGATAGCCGCTCATGGAGGTAACAAAGTAAAAGAAAAATAAGAGGGAAATAACGTTTATCATATGGTTCTGCTCCGGTGGGCTGAGTTGTCTGAAATCCGGCTGTGTCTGATTTTTTCTCATGGGAACAGTATAACCGATAAAGGAGAGACTATGCCGGAAGAAGGTTTTTGGATGAATTTGACAAAATCTTTTATGAAAATTCTGCCGGAAAACAAAAACGCCTTGTAAACTGTAAAAATACATTTTATAATAGCAGTAATTGAAAAACATCAGGAGGAAAATCATATGGAAAAGTCTCTTTCCAAAGAGAAAGTAATTGTCATTGATTTTGGCGGTCAGTACAACCAACTGGTGGCAAGACGCGTCAGAGAATGCAATGTTTACTGTGAAATATATTCCTACAAGACGGACATTGAGCAGATTAAAGCCATGAATCCCATGGGAATTATCCTTACCGGCGGGCCAAATAGCTGTTACGAGCCGGATTCGCCCACCTGCTCCGGGGAATTGTTTGAATTAGGCGTGCCTGTGCTGGGACTTTGTTACGGAGCCCAGTTGATGATGCACGTGCTTGGCGGCAGGGTGGAGAAAGCACCTGTCCGTGAATATGGAAAAACCGAGGTTTTTGTGGACAGAACTTCCCCGCTTTTTGCAGAGGTTGGAACAAAGGTGCAAAATCCTGCCGGGGTTATCTGGGATGACCATAAGAGCGATGACCATGCGACGATTTGCTGGATGAGTCATTTTGACTATATTTCCAAGGCGGCGCCTGGGTTCAGAGTCGTGGCGCACACTGCAGACTGCCCGGTGGCAGCAGCGGAAAATACCGAAAAAAATCTTTATGCTATCCAGTTCCACCCGGAGGTGCTTCACACCCAGGAGGGAACGAAGATGCTTCACAATTTTGTAAGAGGCGTCTGCGGCTGTACGGGAACCTGGCGAATGGATTCTTTTGTGGAAAATTCCATTCAGGAAATCCGGGAAAAAGTCGGAGACGGCAAGGTGCTCTGCGCACTTTCCGGCGGTGTGGATTCCTCCGTTGCAGCAGTTATGATGGCAAAGGCAATCGGCGACCAGTTGACCTGCGTTTTTGTGGACCATGGACTTCTCCGCAAAAATGAGGGAGATGAGGTTGAGGAAGTTTTCGGACCGAATGGTCCTTATGAATTGAATTTTATTCGTGTCAATGCCCAGGAGCGTTTCTATGGAAAATTGGCCGGGGTAACGGAACCAGAGAAGAAGCGGAAAATTATCGGGGAAGAGTTTATCCGTGTATTTGAGGAAGAGGCGAAAAAAATCGGCGCCGTGGATTTCTTAGTACAGGGAACGATTTATCCTGACGTGGTGGAGAGCGGTCTTGGCGGGGAATCTGCTGTTATTAAGTCCCACCACAATGTAGGCGGTCTTCCGGATTGTGTGGATTTTAAGGAGATTATTGAGCCGCTGCGGAATCTGTTTAAGGACGAGGTGAGAAAGGCGGGATTAGAGTTGGGTATCCCGGAGAAGCTGGTGTTCCGTCAGCCGTTCCCGGGACCGGGGCTTGGTATCCGGATTATCGGGGAGGTCACTGCGGAGAAGGTGAAGATTGTGCAGGATGCGGATGCGATTTACCGGGAGGAGATTGCGAATGCCGGGCTGGACAGGTCTATTGGACAGTATTTTGCGGCGCTTACTAATATGCGCTCTGTGGGAGTTATGGGGGATGAGAGAACCTATGATTACGCGCTGGCGCTGCGGGCGGTGAATACGATTGACTTTATGACTGCGGAGAGTGCGGAGATACCGTTTGAGGTGCTGCAGAAGGTGATGAGTAGGGTGATTAATGAGGTCAAGGGGGTTAATCGGGTATTTTATGATTTGACGAGTAAGCCGCCGGGGACGATTGAGTTTGAATAGTAGCCGCTGCCCTGGAAAGCCCTATTTTACTGGGGTTCCGGGCTTGTGTCTCTATAAATTGCATTTTCATTGCATTATTTATATCACTTCCCGATGATATTCAGCAGTGAACTGGTTGCTGGTGTAATCGGCAATGCTATGAGTTGCGGGAGTGTAACTGAGCATACCGGTCAGTTTTTTTGCAACCTCAAAGTTACTGTTCGGATATAGATGCCCATAGGTTCCTAAAGTTGTCTGAATTTTTTCGTGTCCCAGACGGTCTTTAATAATCAATGGGTTTTCTCCCATGCTGATCAACAGAGAAGCGTGGGAATGCC
>JAGAIK010000677.1 GCA_017626625.1 Roseburia sp. | reverse complement strand
TCAACGGTGATAGAATCTTCTCCAGCAGATACTTTGTCTGCTAAAGCGTATTTACCCTGAGAAGAATCATATTTTAACAAGTGTGCTAACATTTTCGGGCTTGTTAAATCGTTGATTGCTACTACTTCATATCCTTCTGCTCCAAACATCTGTCTGAAAGCAAGGCGACCGATACGGCCAAATCCATTGATTGCTACTCTTACTGCCATTTTTAATTCCTCCTAGAATTTGTAAATGTAATTCGTGGGACTTGTATTCCCAAGCTGTTTCCATTTTAACCAATTTCAATAGAAAGTTCAAGCCTTTTTCATCACTTTATTCTTACTTTGTTAAATTTTTCACTAAATGCACTATTTCTGGGCGCATTTCTGGAATTTTATACAAAATGACAGGGATTGACTTCTTTTTTCCGTGAAAATAAGGTAAACTGATGATAACTATTCAAAAAAACGGAGGTTACGTTATGTCAGGACTTTGGGACACTCACATGCACAGTCAGTTTTCCGGTGACAGCAAAACACCCCAGGAGGACATGATTGCCGCCGCCATGGAAAATGACTTAAGCGGCATCTGCTTCACCGACCATTTAGATATCGACTATCCGGGGGAACCGGAAACTTTTCTTCTTGATTTGCCGAACTACAGCGCTTCTGTTTTTGCCCTGCAGGAAAAATATGCAGGCAGGCTCCCTGTCCGTTTCGGCATAGAATTAGGATTACAGCCCCATCTGGCGGCTGTCCATGAAGATATTCTATCCCAGTACCCCTTTGACTTTGTCATCGGCTCTTCCCACGTGGTGCACGGCTCCGACCCCTACTATCCCTCTTTTTGGGAAAACCGCACAGAGGAGGAGGGCTACCGGGAATATTTTTCTTCTATTATAGAAAATATCCGCGCCTTTGACGGGTTTGACGTATACGGACATATTGATTATGTAGTGCGCTACGGTCCAACCCGCAATGAGCATTACACTTACAAGCAGTATGCCGATATCATTGATGAGATTTTAAAACTGCTGATTGAAAAGGGTAAGGGAATTGAAATCAATACCGGAGGCTTTAAGTACGGTCTGGGGCACCCGAATCCCACCGAGGATATCATTGCCCGTTACCGGGAACTGGGCGGGGAAATCATCACCGTCGGCGCCGACGCCCACGTGCCGGAACATGTGGCATTTGATTTTGAAAAAGTCCCCGGTATTCTAAAAGAAGCTGGATTTTCCTATTACACGGTATTTAAGAACCGGAAACCGGAATTTGTGAAGCTTCACTGATTTTCCTCGCCAGATAGACAAAGGGCGTATCTGCAATGCTCGTCACAATAAAAATGACATAGCTTGCCATGGCGATATTGACAAGCACAGGCAGCTCATACATGCCCCAGAATGCACCGAAGGTATAAAGTACGGTATTTAAAAGCTGGGAAATCAGTGTAGAACCATTGTTTCTCAGCCAAAGAAAACGTTTCGTATCCCCATACTTTTTATTGGTGAACGCCCACCATTTATGATATGCCCACACATCAAAACGCTGGCAGACAGCGTAAACCACAACACTGACAATCATCAGCCGCGGCGTATTGGAAAAAATGCTCCGTATCGGTTCCTGCGCCCAGTCGTTACCGCTTGGGGTATAAAGCAGCCAGCTCTGGGAAATCACAATAAAGAGCACCGACGTAAAAATTCCGATATTGACTGCTTTCTGCGCCTCCTTTTTTCCTGCAATTTCACTTAAAATATCCGTCACCAGAAAGGTTGCGGCAAACAGGATATTTCCCAGAGTCTGCTCCATGCCAAAGGCATCCACTAAAATCAGCACCTCAATGTTGGCGGTGATAGTGGCGATACAGGTAAAACAATAAAGCCCGGTCTTTCCAAACAATTTGAATGCCAGCAGCACACTTCCGTAAACTATCAGAAGGCTGGCGATTAACAGTAACTCGTTCATAAGGTTCCTCCTACTCCAAAATCCGTATTTTCCAGTAAAATGTCCACTCTGTCGTTTTCGATATAGAGGGGATAAATTTTTCTTACAAACAGCTCGATGACCTCTTTGTCGGGATGGATTTCCGTGGTATTCTCCACCATGATATTGATGCAGATTCTCTCAAACAGGGCAAGCCCGGTTTCAATATCCGACAGCATACTTTCCTTCGTCTGCCCTTTGATGCCGAACAGCAGACACACCTCGTCGGCTGTTTCTGCGATTTTCTCCGGCAATGCACCTTCCATTCCTTTGTCAAAAACCTCTTTGCGGAAGGTATCGTCAAAGGTTTCCACTCCCATCTTGATTTTTAAGGTAATGCCCAGATTTTTAAAATGCTCTTTCCACTCTGCCACGTGATTCCGGTACATCCAGTGCACCTCAAACCGCAGGCTGTAAATCTTTTTCTCCAGACAGACACGGGTAATCTCCGCCATGGTCTTTTCGTCTAATTCCAGAAAGCTGCCGGAATTAATCACCTCAAGACTGCCGAACTGCCCCGTCACCTTTGCCAGTGCCTCCCGGTTGATGCGGTAATTTTCCTCCTCATCCCTTGAGGAATCTAAATGATAATCGCAAAAACGGCAGCGTTTAAAACGACAGCCGCTGCCCCGCAGCATCACAATTTCCCTCGGATTTTTCTCTGTAATGACGCTATAGCGGATTGGGGTTCCCTGTTCACTCATCTTCTATGTCCTTTCTGCAATTCTCCTGTAAAAAAGCGCAAAACTTCCTGCCGCAAGTGAGATGGATTTCTCAACACTTCACATCTTCACCGGAATATTTTCCATATAAGAAAAAAGTGCCTGAATCTTTGACCATTCAGACACTCCTGCAATAGAAAATACACTCTGCGAGCTTTCTATTGTCATAAAAAGCAGGCTGTCGGCGGACTGCCCCTTCGGGCAGGCAACGCCGATAACCGTTATAATCCGTAGTTTTGTTTATAGACAGGATGGTCACGAACTGTCTCATGTAATTTTTATAAATACATAGTATTCATGAATACTCAGCGTGATATACCAACGGTATCTCCCGCTCTAAATATTGTTACATTTTTCTGTATACAGCGCTATTCACTGTAACAGATTTTTATAGGAATTGCAAGCCTTTTTTATTCCGGAATCTGCACCACTGCCCTGTAAAATCCCCGTTTTTTCCTGCCAGCTTCCCTATAATTCCAATTCTTCCGCCGCAGCCCGCACAGCGTCAAAGTCTAATTCTTCCATGGCTTTAAACAGCTTTCCGATAATATCGCTCTGGTGCTCCGACACCCCTTTCACCGCCGCAAGCTCCTTTGTCTGTTCTTCCATGCCCGCCGTGTCATAGCAGTCTGACATTTTCACGATATTTTCCGCCATCTCCGAAACATTCTTCTCTTTTTTCCCTGCCTGGTGCGCTGTGTCCGCCGCATCTAAATACTGCTGCAGTTTCCGGACAAAGCTGTCATATTCCGCTAAATAGGCTTCGTGATGCTCCTCCACAAATGCAAAATGCCCTTCTCGCGATTCCAGCTCTAACTCTTTTGCCTTTGCCGATAATTCCATGGCTCCGAGTAACGCTAAATTGCTCTTCATGGAATGAACATAAATGGTGTAATCGGAATAACGCTTTTCCCGGAAGGCGTCCACTAAATTCTTCCTGCTGACCGGTGCATTTTTCACAAAAAGCTCTGCATTCATCCGAACGCCCGTTTCCTCTCCGTCGGCAGAATAGCGCTTTGCCTCTTCCACGTCCATTTCCTTCGGGAATCCGATGGATACCAGGTTCTTCTGCCCCGCTTCTTCTGCCTGCTCCCGGCTTTTTTTCTCCCGCAAAAGCGCCTGCCCTTCTCCCGGCTTTTTCTCCGCCGGCTGTATCTTCTCAGGGGGCAGCCACTTCATCAGCATTCGTTCTAATTTTTCACCCTTTACCGGTTTTGACAGATAATCCTGGAATCCGTAATCTAAATACATATCCCTCGCCCCGGCAATGGCATTGGCAGTCAGGGCAATCACAGACGCCCGGAAACCGGGAAGTTCCTCTTTCAGACGCTTTAAGGTTTCCACCCCGTCCATTCCCGGCATCATATGGTCCATTAAAATCACGTCATACTGCGTTTTCCCCGCTAAGGCAATACACTCTTCGCCCCTCTCTGCCATATCTATCTGCATCCGTGTCTGTTTTAGCAGTTGGGCGATTACCGTTAAATTCATCTTATTGTCATCCACCACAAGTATCTTTGCCTCTGGTGCTGTGAACTGTCCTTCGTAGGCGTTCCTTACGCTGATATGCTTTTCTATCTTCTTTGAAAACTCTCCCACCGGTTTTCTCGACTTTATCTTCTGGGGGATATATGCGGTAAAAACAGACCCCCTGCCGTACTCACTCTCCACATTTAATTCTCCGCCCATCAAATCCAACAGCCGGTTCGTGATGGCAAGCCCAAGCCCGGTTCCCTCAATGGCACGGTTTCTCTTCTCATCCACCCGCTGGAAGGAGAGAAAAATTTTCTCTAAATCTTCCTCCCGGATGCCGCAGCCCGTATCTGACACCCGAATCATCAGAATACAATGCTCCTCCTCTGCCTCCTGATAATCTACGCGCAGACTCACGGTTCCTTTTTCCGTATATTTCACCGCATTAGACAGCAGATTCACCATCACCTGTTTGACCCGCACTTCATCTCCTAAGAGCAAATCCGGCATATCGGGATTTACCTCCACCTGAAACTGCAGTTTCTTGCTCGCCAGCTTCGGTCTTATGAGGTTTACCATATCATTGACGATGGAGCTTACCATATATTCCACCGGGACAAGCTCCATTTTTCCCGATTCGATTTTGGAGAAATCCAGAATATCATTAATCAGCGAGAGCAGCGTGGTTCCTGCGCTCTCCACGTCCGCCGCATAATGCTGAATATTTTCCTCCGTGCTCTCCCGCAAAATCATCTCATTCATGCCGAGAATGGCGTTGATAGGGGTACGGATTTCATGGGACATATGGGAAAGGAAATCCGATTTGCTCCTTGTGGCGCTCTTTGCCTCTTCACATTTTGTCGAAACCACCTTCAACATATCGTCTAAACTGCATTCCTGCTCATAGCCCATCCTCTCTCTGAACTCCACTATACTGATAAGATATCCCACCACTGCCCAGCACAGACACAGCAGCAGATAAAACAGGAAGCAGAACACTGCCCCCGGACGCCCCGACATGTAAGGAAACCCCAGCACCAGCAGAAGCGTAAACTGCACTCCTAACGCCGCAATGACAAAGGAAAACACCGCCCTGCTCAGATAAAGCAGCGCCATAAATACCGGCAGCATCAAAAGCAGTAGGTACACCCCGGTCTGTTCCGTCTCTATCCCAATAAAAAAAGCCGATATGCTGAAAAAAACCGTAGGCGCTTTTCCGTGAAAACGAATGGCAATAT
>JAGAIK010000676.1 GCA_017626625.1 Roseburia sp. | reverse complement strand
GGCTTCCAACCGGAAAAAACATGCGCCGCTTAATTCCTATGTGTCTTTTTACTCAAAAGCCGGGGAGGAGGGGCATTCCCTGGCGGAAACCCTCACCACCGGAGGGATGGGCGACCCGGAGCAGATTGTGATTGACCAGGAAAACTTAAAGCTGTTCTGGGAAAAGTTAAAGGAACGTCTCAGTAAGATGGAGCGGGAAGTGTTAGACGAGTACCTTTCCGGTCTGAATTATCAGCAGATAGCGGTAAAAATGGGGAAGTCCCCCAAAACCATTGACAATGCCCTGCAGCGAATCAAAATGAAGATACGTTAAAAGGGAGAAAAAGGAGCGTTTCAAAAAGATACAAAAAAGTAGTATTGGTTTTGTATAATTTTTTGCTTTGAAATTTAAAAACAGGAATAAAGTACTATACAAAACAGACAAAAAACAGATGAAAAAATTGTTGACTTTGTGAACACTTCTGCGGGGAGTCATGCTATTATAATAACTGTAAAAACCCCCCAATACATTATATAAAATTTTTGCTATACCCCATAGTAAAAATACCTTCTCCTAAAAAGGCAGCCGCTTGATTGGCTGCTTTTTTGTTGCAGTAGGGAAGAAATGTGATTTTGTCACGGTAATGCCGCATAAAGTGATATAATATAAAAATGAAAAATATCTGTAAGAGACTAGCAGTTTTTTATGCAGATATCGGGCAGGAATAGAAAAAGGAGAAGAAGAGTATGAGTAAATATGTAGATAAGGCAAAACAGCTCAGGGCGGATACGGTGATTCATTATAATTGTGCCCAGGCGGTGGTGATGCCCTTTGCTTCGGATGCGGGGCTTAGTGAGGAGATGGCAATGCGGGTGTCTTCGAATTTTGGTGCGGGAATGCGGCGGGCGGCTGTTTGCGGTGCCATTACCGGAGGTCTGATGGCGTTGGGGCTGTTTGGGTTAGATGACCCGGCAGCGGTGAATGAGTATCACAGACGTTTGCGGGAAAGACATGAGGGGCATTTGGACTGTGCAGATTTGCTCCGTATCAATAAGGAACTGGGGCGGGAGAAGAAGCCTCATTGCGATGATATGGTGTTTGAGTGTGTGGAACTGGTGGAGACGATGCTGCGGGAAAAAGGTCTGTTGTGAGATAGATAAGACGATGTTATGGGAAAAAGGCAGAGCCATGGTGAAAGTGCCATGGCTCTGTCTTTCGTTTATGGTGATAGTGCTGGTTTACTGGGGAAACCGGAAGGAAGGGGAGAAGGGTAGATGGTTAGCGGTACAAATTTGCGGTGCCGATACCGCGATTGGTTATTTTGGAAGCGACGGCTTCAGTGAGGCATTTGGTTGTCCTGCCGTTTTTACAGATTTCTTCCCGAAGCTGTTTGCCGAAGGTTTCGGGGTCGTTTACGCCGTACATGGTAATGCCGCCTAAATCTACACTGACAGTTTCCCGGGAAATGCTGTTTTCGAAAGTCTTGTTTAGGGAAGCTGTAGGGGAGGTGTTGAAGAGCTGGCTCATGGGCGGGAGGTTTTCCTCTAAGGCAGCAAAGGAAAACTCCGGGATGGCGAGGGACGGGGCGGTCTTGTCATGTCGGGAGGTATCAGAGGTCTGGTCAGATTTTGTGGCGGATATTAGAGCGGCATTTTGCATCGACAGGACTTCCTGGGGTGATTCGGCATATTTCATGTTGGACACCGGGGTAACATCTGTGATGAATGCAAATCCAAGTTTCTCTAACATGGCAAGGATTTCGTCTGAATTTGCGCCTGTTCCCATCAAATCGGCTAACGGCTGTACGTTGTAATCAGTGATGTAGCCGCCGGTGAGCTGGTGAACGGCGTTGTCTAAGGCGGTCATTTCTTCCTGGGATTTTGTGGGCTCGGCATTTACGATTCGGTTCAGAAAATCCTGGATAACTGCTTTGTTCCCGGACAGTACGCTGTCCCGTTCTTTGGCGGCGGTATCATAATCACTCTGGGCGTTGGTTTTGTCTGCGTTGGCTTCGGTTAAGGCTGTTTTTAATGCAGAAGTCTGCTTTTTGGCGGATTGATAGGCTTCGTTTGCTTTTTTGTATTTATCAGAATCGGTGCTGTATTTTTGAGCAATCTTGTCCCGTTTTTCTTTTAGGCTGTTCCGTTCTGCCTTAGCGGCTTCGTATTTCTCTTTTGCAGCCGCCTGATTGTTTTTTGCATTTTCAAGGCGTGTCTGTGCGTTTGCCACGTTGTTTTCATAATCGGAAAGTTTTTTGTTGTAGGAATCCTTTATATCTTCGTATACAAAGGCGTCTGCCTGCCGGTCTGCCTGTTCGTTGGAAGCGGTAATCAGTTTGTCCATTTTGTCCAGAATGGCAGTAAAGCCCTTTTCCGGTGTGTAGCCATCTTTCCAGATTTCTTTCACGGCAGAGGAAAGGGAGATATCGTAGGAGGCGGATAAGTTATCCAACGTGCTTTTGATTTCGTCGGCATTCTGGTTTACCGTTTCTCTGGT
>JAGAIK010000675.1 GCA_017626625.1 Roseburia sp. | reverse complement strand
TGGTAATTTTATGAATTATCAGTCACGGGCTTTTTTGCGCACTCGCCCCAAAGGAAGTATGCCGCAAGCGGCGGGGCTCGGCGCAGCGAGCAGCCCTTTGGCTGCCCGAAAATATGGTGGGATTGACATCGAGGAAATGATTGGGGAATGGAGGATTGGAAAGTGAAAAAGTTACACACATATGTATTGGGGCACTGGAAGGGGGATCTGTTTGCCGTGTGCTCCATGGTGATTGCGATTACATTGGATATGCTGTACCCGAAAATTACACAGCAGATTGTGGATGACGTGATTTTAGGGGGACAGGTGGAGTTATTGACGAAGCTGTTGGTTGGAATTGTCGCAGTGGGAATTGGACGCAGTGTTTTCGGCTATTGCAAGGAGTTTACCTTTGATAAGCTGTCATCTGCTATCGGAACGGAGATGCGGAAGGATTTGTTCCGCCACATTCAGACATTGTCCATGAATTATTTTGACAATACCAATACCGGAGAACTGATGGCAAGGGTAAAGGATGATGTGGATAAGGTCTGGAATGCCATGGGGTATGTGGGAATGCTGGTGGTGGAAGTAACCATCCATGTCAGCTTTGTGCTTTACTGTATGTTTCATCTGAACTGGAAGCTTGCGTTTGTACCGCTTGCTACGATGATTATCTGCGGAACGGTTGCCATTGTGATGGAGCGGAAGTTAGATAAGATTTACGAGGAAATCAGCGAGGAAAATGCAGTGCTTACCACGGTGGCGGAGGAAAACCTGGCGGGCGTCAGGACGGTAAAGGCATTTGCCAGGGAAAAATTTGAAATTGAAAAATTTATGTCTCACAACAAACGTTATTATGAACTGAATATCAGCCAGTCCAAAATGCTGGTGCGGTATTATCCGGTGTTCCAGTTTGTGGGAAAGGCGCTCCCGGTAGCCATGACCATTTTAGGCGGAGTTTTAGTTATGCGGGAAGAAATGACACTGGGGGCACTGGTGGCGTTTGTGGAATACAGCAGAAACTGCACCTGGCCCATGGAAATGTTGGGCTGGCTCACCAATGATGTGTCTTCTGCGGTGGCGTCTTACCGGAAAATCAGGAAAATCTACGGAGAAAGCCCGGCAATTCGGGACGGGGAGCGGCCTGTTGTTTTAGAAAAGGTGGAGGGAAGTATTTCTTTTGAACATGTTTCTTTCTCCTTAGAGGGCAAAGAAATCTTAAAGGATATCAGCTTTACCCTGCCCGCAGGAAAAACCTTAGGCATTATGGGAGCCACGGGCTCAGGAAAATCTTCCGTCATCCATTTGCTTCAGCGGTTTTATGACGTTACGGAAGGAACGATAAAATTAGACGGAACCGATATCAGGGACCTGACGCTAAAACAGTTGAGAAGCAGTATTTCCGTGGTTTTGCAGGACGTATTCCTTTTTTCTGATACGATTGAGGAAAACATCCGAATGGGACAGCGGAGCGTTCTGCCGATGGAAGAAATCAAAAAAGCGGCGGAGAGCGCCCAGGCGAAAGTCTTTATTGAAAAAATGGATGAGCAGTACGACACTGTAATCGGTGAGCGGGGCGTGGGACTTTCCGGCGGACAAAAGCAGCGTATCAGTATTGCAAGAGCTTTGGCAAAACACGCGCCGGTTCTGGTGCTAGATGATTCCACATCAGCTCTTGACATGGAGACGGAGCATGAAATCCAAAAGACCTTAAATGCGCTTAAGGGTACCACAAAACTGGTGATTGCGCACCGTATTTCGGCAGTCCGCCATGCAGATGAAATTATTTATCTGAAAGACGGAGCGATTGCGGAGCGGGGAACCCATGAGGAACTGCTGGCGAAGAAGGGGCTTTATTATGAGACTTATCTGGCGCAGTATGGGACACGGGAAAATATGATGGAAAACAGTGTTGATTTTAACTGCCCTGCGGAAATTTGCAGTTAGTGGGAGAAAGTAGCTGCTGATATTGGAAGAAATAGATTTAGAAAGGGAGGGAGTCATTTATGGCAGTCAATTCCTATCGGGAAGACGAATTTATGGAAAACACCGACAAGAAAAAGATTTTAAAACGGCTGTTTTCCTACTTATTAGAATATAAATGGATTTTGGTCGGGGTATTGCTCTGTATGGGAGTTACCGTTGCCATTTCTCTGGTGAATCCGCTGTTGATTGAGGAGGCGATTGACCACTACATTGCGGAAAAAGATTTTTCCGGCTTGTTAAAGCTGGGAGCATTTGCACTGGTTTTGAATATCCTTTTTATTGTGATGGTAAAGGTGCGGATGTATGCGATGGCGGTGGTGTCAAACAAGATTTTGATGAGTATTCGGAAGGATTTATATGAGCATATTCAGACCTTATCCTTCTCCTTTTTTGACAGCAGACCAACGGGGAAAATTTTAGCCCGCATTATCGGAGACGTAAATTCATTGAAAGATGTGCTGGTGAATCTGGTAACCACACTGATACCGGAATTTATCACGGTACTTGGGGTGGTAGTGATTATGGTGGTAAAGGACTGGCGGTTGGCGTTGGCCTCTTTGAGCACCATTCCCCTGATGGTGGCGGGAATCTGGTTTGTTCAGACCGCTTCCCACAAAAGATGGCAGATTTTCCGAAAAAAATCCTCCAACTTAAATGCCTATGTACATGAGGATATGGCGGGCATGAATGTGGTGCAGAGCTTTAGTGCAGAGGGGGAGACACAGGAGATTTTTGAAAATCTGGCGGAGGAGCATCGCGCTTCTTTTGTGGACGCAGTCACCTATGCGGATATGTTCGGTCCCATTATTGATTTCTGCTGGGGGATTGGGGCAATGATGCTTTATCTGGTGGGAATCCGTTTTCTGGGATTTGAGAAGGTCTCCATCGGTCTTTTGGTGGCATTTGGTACGTACATCAATATGTTTTGGAACCCGATTATGAACCTCAGCAACTTTTATAATAATCTGGTGACAAACCTGACGGCGGCGGAACGTATCTTTGACATTCTCGACACGGAGGCGGATATTGTGGACGGAGAGGATGTGGAAATCCTGCCGGAGGTAAAGGGAAGTGTGGAATTTTCCCATGTAAGCTTTACCTATGATAAGGGAACGCCTGCGGAGACAAAGGTTTTAGAGGATGTGAGCTTTCAGGTGAAACCGGGGGAGACGATAGCGCTGGTGGGTCCCACCGGAGCGGGAAAGACCACGATTGTGAATTTAATCAGCCGTTTCTATGACATCGAGGAGGGGACGATTTTGGTGGACGGTTATGATTTGACGAAGGTTTCCATTGAAAGTCTGCGGCGCCAGATGGGCGTCATGACCCAGGATAATTTTATTTTCCACGGGACGGTGAGGGACAATATTTTATATGGAAAATTAGACGCCACGGAGGAAGAAATGATTGCGGCGGCAAAGGCGGTCAACGCCCATGATTTTATTATGAAAATGGAAAAGGGGTATGACACGGAATTAAAAGAGCACGGCGCAGGGCTTTCCATCGGGCAGAGACAGCTTATCGCCTTTGCCAGAACCATGGTTTCCATGCCGAAAATTCTGATTTTAGACGAGGCGACATCGAGCATTGACACCCATACGGAAATCCTGGTGCAGAAAGGGATTGAGGCGCTGCTTTCCGGCAGAACCAGCTTTGTCATCGCCCACAGGCTTTCTACAATTCAGAATGCGGACCGGATTTTTGTTATTGATAAGGGCGGGATTTTAGAGCAGGGAACGCCTGCGGAGCTTATGCGGCAGAAGGGGGCATATTATCATTTATATATGGCACAGTTTGCGGGACTGTAAAACGTATATGACATTAGCAAGACCGGGAATCTGAAAACAGACTCCCGGTCTTGTTTTTGCTCAAAATGTGAAGAAAATCAAGCGTATTTTTTGAAATACTGAAATAAATATAAAAACCATGAAATCATAGCAAATACCTCCCAATAGTATTATATGCGGTGTTTGTTATTTTTATGCAAAAAAATAATGGAGAAAATTTCAACGCCAACAGGGAATAAGTTTCAAAGATTTTTAACGTTTCTGGAACTACAAATGATATTTGTTTGAAAATATGAACGATAGATATAGAATATAACGAAAATCTTTGTGGAAAGTGCACTATTAATATTTGCAAAACCCAGTAAATTAGGCACTTTTCAATAATGGATGTCTTGAAAATCAAAATAGGCGGTGCTATACTAAAGAAAGTTTATGGATATAGTACCAAAGAACGGGAGGCATATAACGAGGACAGTTGAGATACCATTTCCGGTACGAACCATAAATAATTATAAAAGAAGAGGAGAATGTGCGAATGAAGAAACGTGGAATGAGTGCAAGAATAGGTGCCATTATCTTAGCCGCAAGCATGGTAGTGGGTGATGCAGCTCCGACACTTGCAGCACAGCAAGCAAATGTTGACGAAGATGCCGTAGTTTCTGCTGAACTTGTTGAAACAACAGAAGAGCCGGAAGTATCTGAGACAACCGAAGCCAGTGAGACAGCAGAGGTATCTGAGGTAACAGAGGAAACCGAGGCAGTCAAAGACAGCGAAGAAGCAGAAGTATCTGAAACAACCGAAACAGAGGCAGCCGAAGCGGCAGAGGAGACGGAAACAACAGAGGAAACGGAAGCTGCTGAGGCAACAGAGGAAACTGAAACAACTGAGACAATAGAGGAAACGGAAGCTACTGAGGCAGTTGAGGAAGCAGACGAAGAAGATGTAATGCTGACTTCTGAGGTAGGCGTATCCCAGGTTATCGGTGTAGAGGGTGATGATGATTTTGACAATGAATTTACCAGCGATGATGGTAAAGTGACAAAAGCATACGAGTATGTTATGAGCAGCGCAGAACGTCATCCTAAGAGCGAAGAAGATGCAGACATTATCGTTGCAGGACAGAAGGCAGATTATTTAGATGCTGCCACTGGTTTGTACAAATTTAATGGTGTTTATTATTCATCAGCTTCTGATTATACAGAGGATAACCGGTGTAATTTATGGACCAAAGTGACTGTAATTACAACGAAACCGGAACAGGATGCCGCTACCGGTCTGTATAAAACTGCAGACGGAAAATACTTTGCCTCTTATAATACAAAGACAAATGAGAACGGCGATGTATTGTGTTACTATTTTTCACAAAATACCGAATTAGAAGCATTAGGTCTGGTAGCAGAAGATACGGATGTTGACAAGACCTACGGCAGAAAAATGGCTGAGACAGATGAAGATTACGCATATTATGAGGTGAACGGAAAATATTACACCGATATTTATGAAAAATATGCAGGTGAACAGAAAGCATTATATGCGTATAAGAGGAATGAAATTACATTTGACAGGAAACATCATGACATTACCTGGACTCCGGTAACGAACCAGACAGAAATTTCTGTTAATGGAAAAATGTATTATATCGGTTATCAGGTAAAAGTAAATGGCACAGCAGCAGACTTACAGTATGGAACCGCTGACGGACAGACCTTCACAAAGAATAGCTATTTTGAAAGCCCGGAGGCATATGCGCCGGGAACCCAGGCTGTTTATGAGGTAAGAGCTGTTTACTATACGATGACCAAGACTGCATTAAAGGATGCAAATGGTAATCCGGTAGTAAAATATGGCAGTGAGAGCCCGGTTTATACCTATGACTATGTTATCGCTAAAACAGGCGACTGGTCAGCAGCTTATGCTTATTCGACAACAGCAACGGAACCGCAGTTGACTAAGATTTCACAGGTAACAGGTCTTACTTCCACTGGGAAAAAGAATAATATCGTAGAGTTAAACTGGAATGCCGTAGCAGAGGCAGATTATTACGAGGTTGACTATTTCTCAGC
>JAGAIK010000674.1 GCA_017626625.1 Roseburia sp. | reverse complement strand
CGCCTCCGCTAACTGTTCGTCTGTCATCTGCCTGTGCGTGTGGCTCGCCGGGTGTAAAATACAGGTTCTCGCATCCGCCACATGGGTCACGATAGCAGCCAGCTTCAAAGAATCCATAAAGCGCACCGCTGTTTCCCTGTCTCCTTTTACCCCAAAGGACAATACGCCGCAGATGCCGTTTGGAAGATATTTTTCTGCAAGGGCATGATATTTATTATCCGGAAGCCCGGCATAATTTACCCATGCCACCTTTTCATGCTGATTTAAAAACTCCGCCACCTTCATGGCGTTTTCACAGTGCCTCGGCACTCTCAGATGAAGAGTCTCAAGCCCGACATTCAGAAGGAACGCATTCATCGGGGAGGGAATGGAGCCTAAATCCCGCATCAACTGAGAGGTTGCTTTTGTAATGTAAGCTGCTTTTCCGAATTTCTTTGTGTATGTAATTCCATGATATGACTCGTCCGGCGTTGTCAGACCGGGAAATTTGTCCGCATGTGCCTCCCAGTCAAAATTACCGGAATCGATAATCGCCCCGCCTACTGCCATGGCGTGTCCGTCCATGTATTTTGTGGTGGAATGGGTCACAATGTCCGCTCCCCACTCAAAGGGTCTGCAGTTAATCGGCGTTGCAAAAGTATTGTCCACAATCAGCGGTACCCCGTGGTCATGTGCCAGCTTTGCAAATTTTTCAATGTCTAATATTACAATAGCCGGATTTGCAATGGTCTCTGCAAATACCGCTTTGGTATTAGGACGGAATGCTTCGGCAAGCTCCTCATAGGAAGCGTCCGGATTTACAAAGGTACATTCCACGCCCTGTTTTTTCATCGTCGTTCCAAAAAGATTGAAAGTTCCGCCGTAAACGGAATTGGAGCATACAATATGGTCTCCGGCTTCACAGATGTTAAACAGCGCATAATAATTTGCCGCCTGTCCCGAAGAAGTCAGCATACCCGCCACGCCGCCCTCAAGCTCCGTAATCTTCGCTGCCACTGCATCGTTGGTAGGATTCTGCAATCGGGTGTAAAAATACCCTTCCGCCTCTAAGTCGAATAGTTTGCCCATCTGGTCACTGTCATCGTATTTGAAGGTGGTACTCTGATAAATCGGAAGTACACGCGGTTCACCGCACTTCGGTTTCCAGCCGGACTGAATACATTTTGTCTCAATTCTGTAGTTGTCTGCCATTTTTAAAAATTCCTTTCATTTGTGACAGTAGGAACTTCTAAAATAATTTCTACTGTTTCTATTATTTATCATATAACATTTTGCTTCATAATGCTATATCTTTTTGAAATGTTCGAAGGGAAATTGTTGTAAAAAATTTGAGGGGGATGTCTGTTTCATTCATGACAATGATACGAAAACCCACTGTATATTTCTGCAAGATGTTTTACAGAAATATGCAGTGGGTGAACGTGTTTGAAAAACTATTTCATAAATTCGTGTGTGATTCTGTTGATGTCGTAATCCGGCGCATATTGCGCTGCTATATCACATATGGTTTGAATCATTTCCGGTTCTTCTTCCAGCATGTCCGCAATCTCCTCCACAGAATTGCCCTTTGCTAATTTTTTACATACCAGACTGACAAGTTTTTGCATTTCGCCTCTGCTGATTCCGACCTCAAGAATGTTCATCTGCACTGCCTCCCATTCCTCTGATTCCTTTACTTCTGATACAATCTTGTCCAGTTCTACAATTCGTTCATCTTTCACCTGGAT
>JAGAIK010000673.1 GCA_017626625.1 Roseburia sp. | reverse complement strand
TCCAGGTAAGCACCGCCTTGCTTTTCGATTACCTCTTCAATCTGTCCGACTAAGATTTCTTTTGGACAAACCATACTGATGTCACGGCTTACTGCCGGGTATTTGGCAACACCCGTGTATTTCCTGTCAAATGACGCACGAGCCACGATTTCCGGCATATCAATCACTGCCACATAAACACGCTCTTTGATGGAATAATTGGAAGCCACCAGCGGATGAACCTCTCCTAAATAGCCGATTACGGTTCCATCATAAACCACATTTGCCTGACGTCCCGGATGAAGATAAGGCTTTCCTGCATTGGGGTCATACTCCGGTTTTAACTTCATGCCGACTTTGTATAAAAATTCTTCCACCACGCCTTTCATGGTGTAGAAGTCGCCCTCTCCGTACATTCCAAGGGTAAACTGCATTCTTTCCTCCGGCAGTTCTGTCACCGGAACCTGTTTCGGCAGATAAATGTTTCCCAGCTCATAGAGACGTACGTCTTTATTTCTCCGGTTATAGTTGGTGGCTAAAGAAGTCAGCATACCGTTTAAGGAAACGGTTCTCATAATGGAGAAATCTTCTCCTAAAGGATTGCTGATAACCACCGTATTGCGCAGCGGCGAATCCGCCGGAATCAATAATTTATCAAATACCTTCGGACTCTCGAAGGAATAGGTCATGCCCTGAGAGAAGCCGCAGAATTCTGCAATATCTCTTGCCACTTCCTCAATGCGGAGCTTGAAGGTCAGTTTTCCGGTGGTTGCCTCGCCGCTTGGCAGAGTGGTAGGAATTTTATCATAGCCAAAGAACCTTGCCACTTCCTCTGCCAAATCCGCATCACACTCTAAATCCTGTCTCCAGGACGGAACTAACACTTCATTGGTGTTCTCGTCATAGCCTAACTCTAATTTTGCAAAATAGGAAAGCATGGTCTCTCTGCTGATGTCCGTTCCCAGCAATTTGTTGTATTTTTCCGGCTCAAAAGCAATTCTTCTGCCCTCTTTTTTCACCGGATACACGTCAACGGCTCCGCCGACCACTTCCCCGGCACCTAACTCTTCGATGAGCTGGCAGGCACGGTTCATCGCCTCCATGGCATTGTTGGGGTCTAAGCCCTTTTCAAATTTGGAAGAAGCGTCTGTCCGCAAACCGATTTTTTTGCTGGAAAGACGGATATTGGTTCCGTCGAAGCAGGCAGCCTCAAAAAGCATGGTTTTTACATTATCCGTAATCATTGAGTTTTCGCCGCCCATGATACCTGCGATGCCTACAGCTTTCTTTCCGTCACAAATGACTAATACCGATTCGTCTAAGGTACGCTCCTGTCCGTCTAAGGTGACGAATTTCTCGTCCTTTGCCGCACGTCTCACCACGATTTCATTGTATTCGATGGTGTCTAAATCATAGGCGTGCATGGGCTGTCCGTACTCCTCCATTACATAGTTGGTGATATCCACGATATTGTTGATGGGACGGATTCCCTGTGCCCGCAGTCTGCGCTGCATCCATTCCGGCGACGGCTCAATTTTAATATTTTTTACTACCCTTGCGGTATAGCGGGAGCAAAGGTCCGGGTCTTTGACAGATACCTTGATATAATCGTTTACATTTTCACTGTTTCCGGTTTCTTTTACTACAGGAGGAACAAACTCTTTTCCAAAGGTAGCGGCTGCCTCCCTGGCAAGTCCGAGGACGGAGAAACAGTCCACACGGTTGGAGGTAATCTCATATTCCACCACCGTATCGTCTAATCCCAGATACTCCACAGCACTTGCTCCCACCGGGGCGTCCTCCGGCAAAATATAAAGTCCGTCCTCCGGAGCCAACGGGAACATATCACGGGTAGAGCCCAATTCTTCAATGGAGCACATCATACCGTTAGATTCCACGCCACGGAGTTTTCCTTTTTTGATTTTGATGCCGCCCTCGGTTTTGCTGCCGTCATGACCACCTGCCACTTTACCTCCGTCTAACACCACAGGCACTTTACAGCCCTCGGTGACGTTCTGGGCGCCTGTGACAATCTGGGTGGTTTCTGTGCCGATATCCACCTGGCAGATGACCAATTTATCTGCGTCCGGGTGTTTCTCGATGCTCTTCACCTGACCGATTACGATTTTTTCAAGGTCTTTATCCATGTTCTCATATCCTTCTACCTTAGAGCCGGATAAAGTCATGGCATCCATATATTCCTGGGGCGTACAGGTAAGCCCAGGCACTAAATCTTTGATCCATTTTAATGATGTATTCATAAATTTTTCTCTCCTAAATTTATATTTTAAACTCTTACGGCGGGAACTCCCTATGCCATAATAGGTGCCTCTTTTATGGGGACAGGAAGTCTCAGGAAACTTCGTTTCCTTCGATTTCCGGCAGTCGCCGGAAATCCCTATGCTATAATAGGTACCTCTTATAT
>JAGAIK010000672.1 GCA_017626625.1 Roseburia sp. | reverse complement strand
AAATTTACGCAGGATGGCGGTGAAATCAAAGTTACGGTAAAGGAGATTCCCAAGGAGAGCCCAAATGAGGCGTATTACAAATTTGAGGTCAGCGATAACGGAGAGGGAATCACGGAGGAAATGCAGCAGAGGCTGTTTCTTCCCTTCGAGCAGGAGCAGGCGGAAACCCATCACAAATATGGAGGCAGCGGTCTTGGGCTTGCCATCGTAAAAAATTTAGTGGAACTGATGAAAGGGACCATCGCCTGTGAATCGAAAAAAGGGGAGGGAGCAGTATTTACCGTAATCCTGCCCTTTGAATTTGCCAAAGAGGAGCCTTCTAAAGAAGAAAGGAAGGAGAAGGAACAGCAGGCAGAAACAGAGAAGAAGCAGTATGATTTTGGAGGAAAAACCGTACTGTTAGCGGAAGATACGGAGATGAACGCAGATATCACCAGAGATTTGTTAGAGCTGGTTCATTTAAAAACACTCTGGGCGCAGGATGGGGAAACGGCGGTGAAAATGTTTGAGGATTCTGCTCCGGGGGAGATTGCGGCGGTGCTGATGGACATTCATATGCCGAAAATGAGCGGCTATGAGGCGGCGCGGGCTATCCGCTCCATGGAGCGGCCTGACGCTGCGGAAGTGCCGATTTTTGCCATGACGGCGAATGCTTTCGAGGAAGATATCAAAAAATCGCAAAATGCGGGTATGAATGAGCATATTGCAAAACCGGTGGATATCTATCTGCTTTACGCACTGCTTGCAAAATTTTTGCAAAAATAGAGGAACTGTGTTATGATATTGCTTAGTATGCCAAAAGCTGCTGAAACGGCGGAGTGCATTGGGCGCAAAGCGTGTCAGGAGCGGCATTAGGCACAAAGGTTCGGAGAGAAAGAGTGAGGGCGGCATTATGAAATGGAAAAAATATACCATTGAGACAACAACGGCGGCAGAGGATTTTATGAGTTCCATGCTGATGGAGCTTGGCATTGAGGGAGTGGAGATTGAAGATAATATCCCCCTTTCCAAAGAAGACCAGGCGGATATGTTTATTGATTTCCTGCCGGAGCTTCCGCCGGATGACGGCACAAGTCATGTGAGCTTTTATCTGGAGGACAACGGAGAGGACTACACGGAGCTTTTAAAGCAGGTGAAAACAGAACTGGAAAATCTGCGGAAAATCGTGGATGTGGGAAGCGGTGTGATTACCTCCGACGAAACCGAGGATTTAGACTGGATCAATAACTGGAAAAAGTTTTTCAGTTCCTTCTATATTGATGATATTTTAATCAAACCCACCTGGGAGGAATTAAAGGAAGAGGATAAGGACAAGTTCCTCATTGAGATTGACCCCGGCGTTTCCTTTGGGACAGGAAAGCATGAAACCACCCAGCTTTGTATCAGACAGTTGTTAAAATATATCCGTGGAAATAAGGATTTTCAGCCGAAGGAGACAGCGCCGAAGGTGTTAGACGTGGGCTGCGGCAGCGGTATCCTGTCCATTGTGGCGTTAAAACTAGGCGCATCGGAAGTGGTGGGGACAGACCTTGACCCGGACTGCATGACCTCCACCCATGACAACATGGAAGTCAACCATTTAGATTTAAGCAAGGGAACTTTCTATGTGGGAAATCTCATTGACGATACCGCCCTGCAGGAAAAAGTCGGCACGGAGGAGTACGATATCGTGGTGGCAAATATTTTAGCGGACGTGATTATCCCCATGGCTCCGGTGATTCCGGCGCGGCTGAAAAAGGGAGGCTATTTTATCACCTCCGGTATCATTGATTTTAAGGAAAATGCTGTGAAAGAAGCCATCGAAAACGCCGGGCTTAAGGTGGTGGAAATCAACCACCAGGGCGAATGGGTGAATATTACGGCATGTAAGGAAGCATAACAGGGAAATGAGGACAGGATGTATCAGTTTTTTGTAGAGGAGGGGCAGGTTTCTGATTTGTTCGTGACGATAGAGGGCAGTGATGTCAACCATATCAGAAATGTACTCCGCATGAAAGCCGGAGAAAAAGTGAGAATCAGTACTTCTTCCGGGAAAAATTATTTCTGCCGCCTGTCGGAAATCGGCGAAACGATGGTGCAGGCGGAGATTTTAGAGGAGCTTGCGGAGGGGACGGAGCTGCCGAATAAAATTTACCTGTTTCTGTGATTGCCTAAGGGCGATAAGATGGAGCTGATTATTCAGAAAGCGGTGGAGTTGGGCGCATACGAAATCATTCCTGTGTCCATGAAAAACTGCGTGGTAAAATTAGATGCCAAAAAGGCGGAGAATAAAGTGCGACGCTGGCAGGAGATTGCCAAAAGTGCAGCAAAGCAGTCAAAACGCAGCCTCATACCGGAAATACGAACTCCCCTTACCTACCGGCAGGCAGTAGAAGCGGCGAGAGAATTAGATGCAGTGCTTGTCCCCTATGAAAATGAGCGGGGCATGGCGGCAACGAAAGAGGCAGTGGAGCGGCTTAAGGCGGGACAGAGCATCGGAATTTTTATCGGACCGGAGGGCGGATTTGCCCCGGAGGAAATTGAACTGGCAAAGAGTGAGGATATGCAGTTGATTTCCCTTGGAAAACGGATTTTGCGGACAGAGACAGCCGGGCTCGCCACACTGGCGGTGCTGGCTTATCATCTGGAGACGTTGAATTAATACCGTCTGGCAACTTTATGCTGTATCGGCTGACAGTTTTGGCTTGGAAAAGGGAATTGCGCTGCCGGACACAATTAATATTTTAGAAACAGTTAGGAAGAGTGAAAATATGCAGGCATATTT
>JAGAIK010000060.1 GCA_017626625.1 Roseburia sp. | reverse complement strand
GTAAAAGGGACAAACTTTTTGGGAAGCATAAGCAACAAGAATAAGTGGAAAAGATGTCAGAAAAACGGCATCTTTTTTTTCTTTATGGAGAAGTTTTTCTGAAAAATTTCCAGCATAGTTTTTTTATTTCAGCAATAGAATCTGCTTTAGGTATATGGGATAAAAGTGCCAAATAAGAGATTCGGAAAGAGAAAAAAATAAAAAAACTGGTTATTCGTCCGATTTCCCGTGTCGTTCGTCGGGAAAATGAAAAAACTGGAAAATCTGTGGTATAGTTATTTTCGTCGAAAGCATTCGTCAAAAATAATAGGAAAAACAGAATGAGGAGGAACTCAAAATGGCAGCAGAAATCAAAGTAACGACTGCAACTTTAAAAACAAAACAGAATGAATTAAAAACCCTGAATCAGAAATTCAGCAAGCAGTTAGAAAAAATGGATTCATCGGAGAAGGAACTGACTTCCATGTGGGAAGGCGATGCTTCTAAATCCTTCGATAAGAGCTATGTTACTGATACGAAGAAAATGCAGCAGCTTCATGCGGCAGTGGAACAGTACTGTGAGGCGTTGACAACTATCATCAAACAGTATGAAAAGAGCGAGAGCAAAAACGTATCCATCGCAACAAAGCGTACTTATTAATTTCAGAAGCATATAAGAAAAGGAGAGTAAAAGATTATGGCAATGGCAGCATTAAAAGTAACACCGGCAAAATTAAGTTCAAAGGCAACGGAATTTAGCGCGGACGCAAAAACAATGAAAGGCATCACCGACCAGATGTTTCAGCTTATCAGACAGTTGAATGGAGATGTTTGGTCAGGCACAGCGGAAAAAGCTTATACAGACAGATTTAAGCAGTTGGAAAATGACTGTGAAATGCTGGTAAAAATGATTCGCGAATTTTCTGATGACTTGAAAGACATCGCAGATGAATATTCAAAAGCGGAGAAGGCGAACGAGGAAACGGCAAGGGCGTTAAAGGTTAATGTCATCAGTTAATGAAACGGACAGGACAGTGCGGGGGACAGGGCGGATGCGTCCTGTCTTTTACTGTTAGAAAAGAAAAAATAGATTTTTGTGGAATGTGACACGAAATTAGGAAATTAGTCCTAAAATTTAGTGACAAATGCCAGAGGAAAGTAACACAAATATAGTGTATGATAATGGTAGTACTTCTAAAGGGAGAGTAGCAAATGCGAAGCTTTATCTATGTGGGAGAAATCAATTCCCAGAGAGTATTTTACTGTCCGGAGGATAAGCAGGCGTATTTAGAAACGATTTCGGGAGCAGCAGAGTATAGAAAAAGTCTTCCGATCATTGGTGCAACGGCAGGAGGCATAGGTATGGTGGTTTTGCGTCGTTGGGGAGACTATGGTTTTTCTGCTTCGATGGTACCGTTTGTCTTTTTTAGTATGCTTATAGGGCTTGTGGCAGCATTTTTGCTGGTGAAGCAAGTGCGGAAAACGGAGAATACGGGGCAGGGACGCTGGACTCCTGTAGACAAACTGGATGCAGAGAGTATGAAAAAATTTTTATGGCAGTCAAGAAAAATGAGTCTGATTTACTTTCTGGCAAAAGCGATTGTGCTGTTGCTGGTTATTTTTGCTCCGTTTGTGATTGAGGGAACCGGAAGTTTTTTTATGGCAGTGTGTTATCCGTTGCTCTGGATGTGCCTGGGGTATTTATGGATATATTTTAGACCGGGAAAGCGTAGGAAAGGGCTGAAAGGTTTTTGGGAGACATATCACTAAATCTGAAATTCAGCAAGCAGTTAGAAATAATGGGCTTTCGTGAAATATGCCGGAAATGCGGACTATATAAAATGGAGGACAGAATGAGCGTAGAAAGTGTAAGAAAAAGCAAAAATTGGTTAAGACTGTGGCTGGGAATGGCGGCGCTGATGTTGTGCATTTTGGTGGGAAGAGAGACAACGCAGGCATTTTAATCGAAAAATTCTATGCTTCGTGTAGATGGAACTTATTTGGTGCAGCGTGGGGAGCTTATAGAGACAAAGCTTGCGAAGGATAATGGGACAGTAACCTATGATGTCAACACGAATGAACTTACGTTGGAAAATTATACAAGTGATTTAGGAATGGCAATTCAGGATATGCCCGGGCTAAAGATTGTTCTAAAGGGAACGAATAATATGAAGGCAGGCATACATGCCTATTCGAGTGGAAATATAATATTTTGTGGTGGTGGAACATTAAATATTACTGCTGGTTCATGGGAAAAGGAGGCAAATGGAATTTGGATGCAAGCAACAGATGTGAGCATTGAGAATTGTACCTTAAACATTTATGCTTCCTATATGCCGCTGAGTGGTACAGGGATTGTAAATATAAAAGATAGTACCATTAAGACGGTTCGTACCGGTGTAGCAGAGGTAAATGACGAGAATCAAAATAATAACATCTATAATTTGCGATATGGGTTTCCGGGTTTAGGTGCGACTAATCTGATAATAGAGAATTCTAATCTGGATATCACAGGTTACAATTATGGGATAGACATAATGGAAACCGTAAGTTTGGGTGAGAATATGATGGTTACAGATGAAAATGGGCAAAATCTGCATTTAGTAAAGGTTCATTGGCCTTACTGGTGGATGAATGGAGCAGATGAAAACTATACACATGCTTACAGTGCAACTACAGCGGAGGAAGTGTATAACTTTGATGAACTACCCAAACGTGTCCTGATAAAAACAATACAAACAGAACCGGAACAAAATGGAGATACCGGGGAAAACGATACCGGAGACAATCAAACAGACGGGGATAACGAAAACAATTCTGCAAACAGCGACACGGATAACACGGGTAGCACTGATGATACTGAGGAGACGAAAAATTCAGCAGAGACTACATCTGGAGTGAACGGCGAAAATACAACAAATTCTGAGAAAAAACAGGTAACCAAAAAGATTAATCAATCATATTACAGGGGAGTTCCTTCCAGTGGAAAGGTTACTTATGTGAAGCCTGCTAGTAAAAAGATAACAAAGGTTACGATTCCGGCTACTGTAAAAATCAATGGGTATGTCTGCAAAGTGACAGTTATTGATAAAAATGCCTTTAAAGGCTGTAAAAAGCTAAAGACCGTAAAAATCGGAAAAAATGTACAGACCATTGGGGAACGGGCATTTTATCAGTGTACCGCATTAAAGAAAATCAATATCCCGAACAATGTAAAAAGTATCAAAAAGGAAGCATTTGCAGGCTGTAAGAATTTACAGAATGTGACATTTCAGGGGAAGAAAGTAACCTCCATTGGAAAAAATGCGTTTAAAAATACTAAAAAGAAGATAAAGATAAGTGTGCCAAAAAGTAAATATAAAGCATATAAGAAGCTTTTAAAGGGTACAGGGTTAAAAAGCCCAGTGTATAAAAAAATATCATGACAGAAAAAGAGTAGAGGAAGAAGATGAGCATAAGAAGGACAGTGAGGACAGCAGTTATTTTATTGACAGTGATAAGTATGCTTGCAATTTGCAGTTGTGGATTGTGGGGGAAAAAGGATGCGCGGGAATATATGGAAATGACACAGGAAGAAAAAGAACTTTTATGTAGACTTTATATTAATGAAGAAAAAATTAATCAGGGAGAATTATTTCCTTATCAGGTTCGTACGGTGGAGCAGTATCGATATGCAAAGGAAGTTCTGGCGAGAAAATACCCTAGCTATGAATTTAAAATTACATATTGTGAACCCCAGACGATTATGGATGAATATATGGAACTTTATTTTCGTGAAGAAGAAAACGGGGAAGTGGGAGAAGATATATATACTATGTATGTTTATGAGGAAAAAGACGAGTATTCCGCAAAAGATAATTTTTAT
>JAGAIK010000671.1 GCA_017626625.1 Roseburia sp. | reverse complement strand
GGTCAGAAACGACGTCTTTGCCTTTCCGTTTTCGTCCAACAGGCTGGGACCGAAAATCCAGCTCTGGTATGCCCCTTCCAGAATCATCTGCTGTGTATTCAGTTCTTCCGGCTGATAAATTTTCATGGTTCCGTCCCAGTTGAGGACACAGGTTTCCATATCTGTACTCTGTGCCCGGTAAATGACGCCGTTTCGGATAATCGTCCCATTGTCCTGATGGCGGTTGTTATTATAAGAATCACCGTTGACCGCAAGGATGGAGCGAATCCGGTCTGACATATCGCTCAGTTTTTCAGAATAGCCGATGCCGTAGGTATCTTTTGCAAAGGCGGTCCGAATGCAGGTAATGTCTCCCACATAAATATCTGCCAGCACATAAGAGACATTCGTTCCGTATTTCTTATGCTTTCCATCGCCGGTGGTATCTAAAACATGGCTGTCATAGTTTCCGTAGGAAAGCTGTATGGATAAATCCGGGCTGGTGTAAGAGGTATCTGTGGAGACTACCGTATCGGTAAAGTGGTCTGCGAATTTCATATGCCAGTCCTGAGGATCCAGCTTCACATTTGTCTGCACCAATTCTCCCGCACTGTTTCCTGTATCATGGGCGGAATCTGTAACCACAGCCGCTTCCGTGCCATCCTCCGCTGTTGCCGGTGCCTGTGCGGTTTCAAAATCGCCACTGTTTATCTGCGGAGCAACTGCCGGAACTCCCGGCTGCGTAATCTGATAATTAAAAAACCAAATACCTGCGAGAACAAGAGCAGCAACTATGACATCACATATCAGCGATAGCACTACCTTTTTCATACGCTCTCACGCCCCTTTTCTCTGATGGTTTCTGGAAAATCAGCTTATTCTGAACGCTCCAACTGACGAGGAACAAAATGCCCTCCGTCAAAAGCTTTGCCGGATACGCCGGAATCCGGAGCAGTAATACGAACCCGCTCAGTATCAGACTATTCAGCGCCAGGATACCGACTGCCAGCACCAGATATTGAAGTCCCGTCTGCACAGAGCCTTCTTTATGGAACACAAACCGGCAATTCATCCGATAGTTATAAAAACCGCTGAAGATTCTTGCACCCACATTGCTTACCGTTACTGCCCACGCCGCTTTCGGAAGCAGCAGCGTAAGAGCGATAAACAATACATAATCCAGCAGGAAACTGAAGAAGGAAGAAAGTCCGAATTTCAGAAGATTTTTATATATCCGGACAGAATCCCTCACTTTACGGAAATGGGAGCAACTGTTTTTTTCGTCATGATAAATGGTCTGGATTGGAACCTCACGGATTTCAATCTGTTCCTTTGCACAGTTCATCAATACGTTTGTTTCGTATTCATACCGTTCCCCGGGAGTCTCCAGCATGGTACGGCACAACTCCGGTGTAAATGCACGAAGTCCCGTCTGCGTATCGCTGACATAGACGCCGGACAGGGCATGGAACACACTCCGGGTAATCTTGTTTCCCATTCTCGACTTCCATGGCATATGCTCATCCACTGTTCGAACGCCAATTACCAAAGCGTCCGGATTTGATGCGGCTTCTTCCATAAGCCTCATCAAATCTGCCGTCTTATGCTGTCCGTCTGCGTCCATAATGCCAATCACGGAACAATGCCACAATTCTTCTTTAATATAAGCGAGCGCCGTCTTAATCGCCGCCCCTTTCCCGCGATTCTTCTTATGATGAAGCACAATACTCTTTTCTTCCACATTCCAAAAGACCTGGCTGCATGATACATCGCTTCCGTCATCTACGACCACTACCAGGTTGTCCTGTTCCCAATTTTCCAGGACAAGCGTCTCTAACTGCCTATCCGGATTATAAGCCGGAATAATCACTACTTTTCCCATAATCAATCCATCCTTTCTGTTTGTTTGTCTGTCTGTATTGTAACGGACGTTTCTAAACAGACAGCATGGAATTGTTAAAAAAAGTATAAAATCCGTGCCAAAGCCTGTGGGGGAAGCCCAAACGGAAAAAGGGCGCCGTATCTGGGAAAACGAAAGCCTCCCGCAATACAACGCCCATATTTGATTTCATTGCCTTATTAGTTTCCATCCATGTTTGCTTAATCTGGCGAAGACGGCATTGGTCAATACAGAACCGCTCCACCCCATCATAATACCAATCAGTGCACCGGCAATTATATCCGTCGGATAATGCACATATAGATAGAGCCGTGAAAACCCAATCAATCCAGCCAGAATGACCGCAGGAATCCAAAGCTTTTTCCTGCCAAAATACAGTGCAAAAGCCGCCGCAAAGGAAGACGCCGTATGCCCGGAAGGGAACGAGTAATCTAACGGTCGCTCAATCAGAAGCTGTATGCTCGTATTGATGTCACAGGGCCGGATACGGGCAACAAAAGGCTTCAATATGACATTGCAGCAGACAATTTCCAGAGCGAGGGCAATTCCCATCGCCACCCCGGCTTTTCGCGTTCTGGGAAACAGAAGCAGCAGGATTGTGCAGGCAATCCAGATTTTGCCGCTGTCCCCTAATCCTGTAATAAATGTCATAATACTGTCTAAAATGCCGCAGCGAAAATTCGATTGAATAAAATCAAGAATTGCAAATTCCATGTTCTGTCCGGTTCCTCCTTCCTGACGTTATTCCTGCTCGAATGACTTCCCACAGTTATGGCAGAACCCGTCATCCTTTCCGCACGCTGCACCGCACTGTGGGCACTTTGCAGACAGGGCCGCTCCGCATTTGGCACAATACTGCGCTTTCACCGACTGGTAGCTTCCGCAGGCTTCACATTTTTTCCGAATCAGGCTGCGCACCAGAAGGAACAGAACTGCCGCTCCCACATTTCCTCCCAATCCCAGAAGAAACCATAAAAATCCATGCATCCCGGCAAGAACCGCCGCCTGATATAGCCATGCAGCAACGAGCAGCCAAAAGCCGACCCCAATCAGGAAGCAAAGCATCCCTGTAATACCTACCACTGCCTTAGCCGCTGTAGAAGGTCTGGTGATTGCATTCTCCAGATCCGGATGCCCTTTGTCATACCTCTCCCTTTTTTCTCTATTCTCCCCATGCCAGTCCCCGTCCTCTTTCTGTCTGTCATACTCATTTTCACTTTTTTCTTCCTGCTGTACATAAGTAACTGCTTCCCCAATCTGTGTGCAAAGCAGGAAAGCAGATGCGCCTCCTCCCAAAACGACAACGCAAAACGCAACTATGATAAGCCGCTTCAAGGCTTTTGTGAAATTTGTCTGCATGACTTTTTCTCTGATTTTGTTCATAATGTACCTCCTTCATTGACATTGATTTTCTCAGAAACATAAATTTCCTTTAGTTGATTTCCTACCGTTTTCAGGCTGCGCTCCTCTGCCGCTTTTCGTCCGACGGCTGATAATTCCGGGCGTTGTTTTCCAAGTATCTCTGTAACCGCCTGAAAAAACTCATTTTTTGAACCAGCCTTATATACCGATTTCCCATCTTCTAACCAGCCCTCATAAACCGGGATATCCCGAAGCAGGACGGGAATTTCAGACGCCAGCGCCTCCAATACCACAATGCCCTCCGTTTCTTCCCTGCTTAGAAATGCGAATAAATCCGCACCGCAATAAGCATTTTTTAATTCTTCCTGCTCGATATATCCGGCAAAAATCAAATTGGACGGCGCTCTCTTGATTGCTTCACGCACCTTTCCTGGAAGCAGCCAGGATTTCGTATGACCAAACCAAAAGAAACGGACATCCGGAAGTTCTCTGGCAAGGGCAATATAATCCAAAATCCCCTTGCGCTCAATCATATGTCCAACAGAAATTACCACCGGTTCCGCTTCGGACAAATGATACTTTTTCCGGAATGCCTCCCTTCTTGCAGCACTGGAATAAAACTGCTCTGTATCCACGCCGTTAGAAATAGAATAAATCGGCTTTTGCAGCCCATAGCTTTCCAGCAGTCTTTTTGAGTATTCCGTAGGAGTCAGAATCACATCGCCCAAACTATAGCAGAAAGTAATCCATTTTTTGAAAAGAGCCGACAGCAGGTTGGAGCCTCGAAAAGAGCGCCTGAAGTCCTCCATGGTAGAGTGGGCATAATAAACGACCTTCACCTTATGCCTGTGCGCCCACAGAGCCGCCAGTACAGAATCCGGAAAGACCGTATTGATATGTACTGCTGCGGTAGAGTCACACAAGTGTGTGTCCACTTGAATCCCCGCAGTTTCCAACACTTTACGCTGATGCAGAATCGCCTGCCCCACACCGCTTTTTTTCACAATACTCAAACCGCCCGTATATAGATAAACAGACATTGCATCACCTTCTTTCTTTATCCCAAAAGGAGTTGCGACCAAATGGTATCCAACAACAGACTGTACGCCGCAATCGCCAAAGGTTTCCCCAACAAAATAATGGTTACAAATCTGCGCCATGACATGGCGGTTGTGCCAGCCAGATAGCAGAGGAAGTCATCCGGAGCAACCGGCAGGAAAATGGCAAGTGCAAACATCCGGTCAAACCGCTCTTTGTCTTTTGTCCACCCATCGTACTTATCAAGCTGCTTTTGCCCAAACAGTTTCAGCAGCAATGGGCGTCCACAGCTTTTCGAGAGAGCAAAAGCTGCAAAAGAGCCAATACAGATACCGATATAATTACAGGCAAAGCCCTTCCATGCGCCAAACAGCACGACTCCTGCCAGACAACTGACCCCTCCGGGAATGATGGGAATAACAACTTGAACAATCTGCAGCAGGGTAAACAGAAGCGGCCCAAAAATGCCAAGGCCGGAGATCATATGTTCCAT
>JAGAIK010000670.1 GCA_017626625.1 Roseburia sp. | reverse complement strand
TGTTTTTTTCTCTTTTTCATTCCCGGAAATTACTTTAAGTTCGTACCTCTGTTTTTACAGCGCCTTTACCAAACACAGGTTTTTCTTATAAAACATATTCGTCCACATTGATGACCGTGCCGTCAAAGGCTTCCGCCTCTTTCTTCTCCTCATCGTCACCAATCCTTACAACATTTTCACTCACCATTTCAACCATATCTTTCTGCTCTTTGCTGCATACTACTTTCGTGCAGTTTTCAAATTCCAGCAGTTCCTTAATCTGCTCCGGTGTCAGTTCCGGCGCAAGCTCCACCTTTACACAATCTGAAATACAAATACCCTCCGGGTATGCCGCAAGCAGGGATTCCCCCACCGTCACAGACAGCCTCCGGCTGATGACATTCTCTTTCCGCAGCACTATTTTTCCATACGCTGCATCTATCTTCTGCTGCAAAAATACCTGTTTCTGCTTCTCCGTCATTTTGATATCTCCTTTTACCCGCAGGCATTCTACCTGCCCTAACAATTCCTCGCTTCCCTTCCCCAGGCTTAAGTCTCCCTCAATAAACATCCGTGTTCCGTATTTTTTTAGTAAATCTTCCTCTAAAACAGCGTCCTCAGGCACATACTTACAACCTTCCGGCACCACAGTAACCTCCACGTCCATGTCAAAAAGCGGCAGCGCCTCTCTCACAAGCGCCTCTGATACCACCAGCTTTTTCGTTACAAAATGCACCTGTTTTTCCCGCAGCAGGGCAAGGTCTGCTTTTTCCTCTAACAGAACCACCTGCTTTGCTGCATAGTAAACAGCCCTCTCCTGCACACGGCAGGCAAAATATTCGTCTATCACCGCTGTCCGTTTCAATCTGATAGAGTCATCAGGATAACATTCGGTAACGCCGTTGACCTTCATTTCTGCCAGAAACGGTCTCACACTCTCCGGTAAGCATACCTGACCATTCACATAAATGCCCTGATAGTTTTCGAGAATTTCTTCTGTTCCCGGCTCAATGATGAGCTTTCCGTTTACAAATAAAATGGCTTTTTTCTCCGGTCTTAATCTTTTCCCCGGTTTTATTTCCATCACGCCGTTTTGCTCCTGAATGACAACTTCTTCCTCCCCCACATTTAACACCATATCTGCGTTCATGCAGACTGCGGATTGTTCTAAGATTTTTCTACTTCTGTCATTTACAAATATAATATCCGCATTGATGGTTACACTCTCATAGCCTTCAAAGGCGTCCTCTCTCATTTTTCTCGTATCACAGGTATCGCAGTTTAATAATAATTTTTTCATGGTTTCCTCCCTTTCTGCCACTTCGGCGGCTTACCCTTTCCATTCTTTCTGCAGCTTTTTTCTTGCTGACGCTAATTTCATCCGCACTGTTGCCGCAGGCATGGAAAAGATTTCTCCCAGTTCTCTGGAATTGTACCCTTCCATATACCGCATGGTAAACAGCATTCGTTCTTCCTCCGGCAGCTTTGCCAACAGCTCTTTTTGTTCCAGTTCCTCATATTCGCAAGGTTCCTCCACTCTTTCCGGCAGCTCCTCCTCCGCCGTCTCAAAACGCTCATGGCGCAGCCTGTCGTAATAGAGGTTTTTAATTGTGCGGTACATCCATGCCCGGCATTGCTGTTCCGACATGTTCCGGAATAGATCTTCATGGTCTAAGGCACGCAGGAATGCTTCCTGGACTAAATCCTCTGCTTTCGCCCTGTTGCAGGTCATAGACGTACACCAGCCTGTCAGTTCTTTTAAGTATTTCTGGTAGATTTTTTCTACCATGGGTAAAAACCTCCTTTCCGGCAGCAATGGGCGCCTGTTTTGTAAATAAATGTCGGTGTTTTATTGTGCTTTCATTGATATAACGTTTGAAAAGGGGAAAGTGTTGTGGAAATTTTAATTTTTTTTGCAATGAAAACAGAGGTCAGCAGAAAAGCCTGTTTTGTCCCGATGTCCAAAGATAAGATATTCTAAAAAATCTCATCTCTTTCCATCGCTGCAAAACAGGCTCCTTTTCATTCATACGTTAATGTTCTCTGTCCTCTGCCAGCAGCCGCTCCACTAATTTTACGCACTCTGCGGCGTCCTTGGAGTAGCCATCGGCGCCGATTTCTTCTGCGAAGCTCTCGGTGATGGCGGCGCCGCCTATGACGATTTTGCAGGCGCAGCCTTTTTCTTTCGCAAGCTCCACCACATCTTTCATCCGCATCATGGTGGTGGTCATAAGGGCGGACAGCCCGATAACTTTTGCCCCCTCCTTCATGGCGGTGTCTACAATCTGCTCTGCCGGCACGTCTTTTCCTAAGTCAATAACGTTGTAGCCGTAGTTTTTCAGCATGAGGACAACTAGATTTTTGCCGATATCGTGGATATCACCTTCCACCGTTGCCACGACGATGGTTGCCATTGCCTCTCCGGTGCCCCGCTCTAACATGGGCTCTAAGTATTCAATGGCAATTTTCATGGTATTGGCGGAGGAAATCAACTGGGGGAGGAAATATTTTTTCTTATCAAATAACTCCCCCACTTCGTTGATGGCGGGAATCAAATGTCCGTTGATGATTTCGTCCGGCTTTTCTCCCTGTCCCAGCAGCACTTTTACTTCCTCTAAAATATGCTCCTTATTGCCCTTTAAAACTGCCTGAAAGACGCCGCTCCCTGTTTTTTCCTGTTTTTTTTCGCCGGGAACTGCCTGGGCTGCTGCGGAAGGAACCATAACACGCTCCATTCCAGCGTATTTTCCCGATAAGAAATTCATGCGCTCTATGTAGCGGATATCGCTTTCCGGTTTATTCAGCAGCATGTCCGACGCAAAGGCGGCGTTCATCAAAAGCTCCTGGGAGGGATTTGCGATTGCCATGGTAAGACCATTTGCGATTGCCATGGTAAGGAAAGCGGTATTTACATATGCCCGCTCCGGCAGTCCGAAGGAAATATTGGAAAGTCCGCAGGCGGTGGGCAATTCCAGTTCATTTTTACAGTAGGAAAAGGTTTCAAAGCACTCTAATGCCGCCTTGGGATTCGCTCCGATGGTTGCCACCAGCCCGTCTACCACAATATCCTCCTTTGCCATTCCAATGCGGAGGGCTTCCTCTAAAATAGTACGGATAATGCCGTGCTTTTCCTCGGAATCCTTTGGCAGCCCCTCGTCGGATAACGGCAGTAAAATGAACATTGCCCCGTATTTTTTTGCCACGGGCAGCAGGTGCTCAAATTTTTCTTTTTCCAGTGAAATAGAGTTAATCAGGGCACGTCCCGGATAAATCCTCAAGGCTGCCTCGATGATATCCACATGGCTGGAATCGATACAGAGCGGGCAGTCCACCGTGGAAGTCACCTCGTAAATGGTCCGCAGCATCATTTCTTTTTCGTCAATGCCGTTCATACCCATATTGATGTCCAAAATCTGTGCACCGTTTTCCTCCTGCTCTAACGCCATGGTGCGCACCAGATTGAGGGAGCCCTCTTTTAATTCTGCCTGCAGCTTCTTTTTTCCGGTGGGATTAATGCGCTCTCCAATCACCATGAAATTGCCGTCCAATTTGATTTCCACCAGTTTCCGCTCGGAGGTGAGAACCCTTCGTTTTACGGTGAGAGGCTTCGGCGGGGTCATGCCCACCACCGCCTCTTTTAGCGCCCGGATATGCTCCGGCGTGGTTCCGCAGCAGCCGCCGAGAATCCCTGCCCCCTTTTCCACTAATTCTTTTCCGGCAGCCGCAAATTCTTCCGGTCCCACACGAAAGACCGTTTTTCCGTCCTCTAACTCCGGCATTCCTGCATTGGGCTTTGCCAGAAGAGGAATTGTGGCATATTCCGCCATCTGTGCCATGGGGGCAAGCATGGCGTCCGGCCCGGTGGAGCAGTTCATTCCCACTGCGTCCGCCCCAAGGCTCTGAAGCACCACCACCGCTGTGGCAGGGTCTGTTCCATAGAGGGTTCTTCCGTCCTCATTGTAGGTGAGGGATACCATAACGGGCAAATCACAGAGTTCCCGGATTGCCAGCACCGCCGCACGGCATTCCTGAAGGCTCATCATGGTCTCCACCACAAATAAATCCACACCTGCCGCTAAAATTGCCTGCACCTGCTCCTTATACACCTCCACCAGTTCCTCAAACTGTAAATCGCCCAGAGGGTATAACTGTTCCCCTGTCATGGTCAAATCCCCGGCGATAAGCGCCTTTCCCCCGGCGGCTTCCTTCGACAGCTCCACTAAGCTGCGGTTCATCTCTTCTAATTTATCCTGCAAACCATATTCTTCTAACTTAATGCGGTTTGCGGTAAAGGTAGGGGCAAATAAAATATCCGTTCCCGCCTCCACATAGCGTTTCTGCAAATCCACCAACACCTGTGGATTTTCCAAAATCCACTGTTCCGGGCAGACACCCACCGGCATTCCCGCTTTCTGCAAATTGGTTCCCGTGGCACCGTCTAACAGCACCACCCGCTCCTCCGTAAGCGCTCTGAATTCCTCTCTTGTCATTTCTGTTTTACCTCTCTTTATGCAAGCATATCTGTTATATACACCTTGTCAAGCCGCCATTTCCTCCGCAGCGCCTCAGCGGATAATGCTTCCTCCGCCTGCCACATAATCCCCGTCATACAAAACCACCGCCTGTCCCGGCGTCACAGCCCGCACCGGCTCTAAAAATTCGCAGTGCAGCTCATCTTCTCCTGTCCGTGTCACTTTGCACAGGCTTCCTGCGTGGGAATATCTGATTTTCGCCTTTAAGACTGTTCCGTCCTTGATATCCGGCAGCGCCATAAAATTCAGATGGTCTGCAAAAAGCTCCGTTGTAAATACATCCTCATTGCTCCCTAATACCACCTCATTGGTCTCCGGTCGGATTTCCGTCACAAACACCGGGTGTCCTAAGGCAATGCCAAGACCTTTGCGCTGACCGATGGTATAATGGGTGATGCCCTTATGGACTCCTAAAATCTCCCCGGCAGGGGAAACAAAATTTCCCGGCGGCGGAACCTCTGCGCCCCGCTCCCTGTCAATAAACCCGGCATAATCGTTGTCCGGGATAAAACAAATCTCCTGGCTGTCCTTTTTATGCGCCACCATCAAACCGATATTTTCCGCAATCTCCCGTATCTCGTCCTTGGTGTAAGCCCCCACCGGCATCAGTGTCCGGGAAAGCTGCTCCTGGGTCAGATTGTAGAGGGCGTAGGTCTGGTCCTTTGCCGCTGTCACCGAATTTTTGATGGCGTATCTGCCGTTATTTAACTGCTCTACTCTGGCATAATGCCCGGTGGCAATATAGTCGGCGCCGATTTCTAAACTGCGGTTTAACAGCGCCTCCCATTTCACATAGCGGTTACAGGCGATACAGGGATTCGGCGTCCTCCCCCGCAGATATTCTGCGGTAAAATAATCCATGACATTCTTTTTAAATTCCTGCTTGAAATTCATCACATAATATGGGATTTCTAACCGCTCCGCCACTCTTCTGGCATCGTCCACCGCACTTAAGCCGCAGCAACCGCCGTTTTCCTCCTGTGTGAACTCGTCCTCGTCCTGCCATATCTGCATGGTAACTCCGATTACTTCATATCCCTGTTCCTTCAAAAGATACGCTGCCACGGAGGAATCCACGCCTCCCGACATGCCGACCACTACTTTTTTTCCTGCCATTTTAATCTCCATTCCGTGTCCACTCAAAAAGTAAAAGGATGTCCCGCAAAAACTCGGGGGACACCCTCATCATTACATGCACTATCATCGCATGTTTTATTCTTTTTGACAAGCCCTTCCGCACCTTATCTTAAATAAGGGAATTATACCAGTCACCGGAAGTATAGTTATTGGTATAAGAACCGCTGTCACTGTATGTATTGGATTTTGACGCCTCTTTCTCTGCAGACGTGTCAATCTTGGAAATCTGTTTCTCTGTCTGATAACCGAAACCATAGCTGTCCTGGAACAGTGATTTCACCCTTGCCATATCGGCATCTTTGAACTTCTCTTCATCAATGGAAAGACTATTGTCAGAGCCAATGGTAATTCCCACCGCAGAAAGTGAAGTCTTATAAGAGGAAGTACTGTTTATCATGGACTTTCTTGCGGAAAGGATACTCGTTGTCTCCGAATCCTCCGTCTTATCCAACAGCGTATTATAATCCTCAATAAAGTTTTTCACTGCCTTATAAATCGCATCTGTGTCATAACCGGTAACGGTGCTGCCGTCCTCATTCGTCTTTGTAATCATGTTAAATAAGGACTCTGTTCCTGTTTTGCGCAGCACTGCAAGGGTTTTATTGGCATCCTCTGCCGCCTCTTCGATAGTTCCTAAGGTCTTAGCACTGTCCTTTGAGGTGGAGGTAGATTTTATGCCGGCTTTATAGCTCTCCGCTTTATCAGAGTCGCCTGCCTTCTTCTCCTCTGTGGCAGCGCAACTGTCAAGACTGGTTGCCTTTGCGTTTATCTGGTAAGCATAGCCGCCTGTGGACTGGAACAGGGACTGTACTCTCGCCTTGCTGGCTTCTTTAAATTTATCCTCGTCAATGGAAAGCTTATTGTCAGAGCCAACGGTAATGCCAATCTGGGCAAGCGCCTTCTCATTCGCCTCCGTATAAGAAACCATGCTCTTTGCCGTCCGAAGAATGCTGGTGGTATCTGACTCTGCTGCGGAATCCAACAGGCTGTTGTAATCTTCCACAAAACTTTTCACTGCCTTGTAAACCTCATCGGTATCATAGTCAACATAACTGTTGCCCATTTCATCGGTCTTTGTTTTAAATAAGCTGTTTTTGCCCTTATCTAACAACACCGATGCGGACTCCTTTAAATCACTCGCTGCGCTTCTGATAGAAGTCAGGGTCTGCTTGCTGTCCTTCGACTCGGAAGAAGAGGTCTTGCCGTCATTCTCCACGTTCTGATAGTAGGAAGAAAGCAGCTTACGGTAACTGCCGTTCCGGATGCTCGCATAATCCGTGTAGCTGATTCCCAGCATATCCGAAGCTGTTGTGTTATTTCCTGCATTTCCCGTGCTGGAAAATAAGGTACTCATAGAATAAGAATCATATCCTGAAATATTTGCCATACTGTCCACTCCTTTGAATAAAATTTGCCGCTCTGGGGCTTGTTTGACTTCCCTGTCCTTAAATCTTTCTGTTTCCTATTACTCTTTATATCGTCATTTTATTCCCAAATATTAGGAATTTCAAGGGTTTTAGAAAACTTTGTGCAGTTTTTTCCTCTCTTTTTTTCACAAAAAATTGTATACATTTATTCCATGATACAGTCATTATGTCCAAAAAAATCAGAAAAAGTTCAACCCTTGTTCATAATTTATTCATATGTTACTGCTATAGTAATAACAGTAAATCATTTATAGATACTTCGTTATCATATACTTGATAGATTTTTTCATAATAGCCCGGATAGCTGAGAAGCTAACCGGGCACTCCTCATTTTTAAGGAACTTTATCAGATACTTTCTATCTGCCAGTCAACGGCTCTAAGGAACTTTATCAGATATCTTCTATCTGCCAGTCAATCGGCTCTACTCCATGGCTCTCCAAAAATTC
>JAGAIK010000669.1 GCA_017626625.1 Roseburia sp. | reverse complement strand
TAAAAAAGGAACTGGATAAAGGGCGGTATGAGCACACCAAGGGTGTGATGTATACGGCGGGATGTCTTGCCATGGCGCATGGGTATTCTGTAGAAAAAGCCATGCTTGCGGGATTGCTTCACGACTGCGCAAAGTGCATTCCCAATGATGAGAAGATTGCGCTCTGCGAGAAAAACCACATTCTCATTCACCCGGTGGAGTACGAAAGCCCCTATCTGCTTCATGCAAAGTTAGGAGCATATCTTGCGGAGAAAACCTATGGCGTTTCTGACCCGGAGATTTTACATGCTATTAAGGTGCATACTACGGGAGAGCCGGATATGAACCTGTTGGATAAAATTATTTATATTGCCGATTACATTGAACCAGGGCGTGATAAGGCGCCGAATTTACAGGAAGTACGCCGGACAGCGTTTCAGAATTTGAATGTCTGTATGGCGCAAATTCTGCGTGATACACTGATGTATTTAATGAGCCGGGGCGGAAGTATTGACAATACCACCAGGATGACCTATGAGTTTTATAAACGATATTTAGATGATGAAGCACAGTAGTTTCAGAAGCGTGTGTCATATTTAGATGATGAAGCACAGTAGTTTCAGAAACGTGTGTCATTTCAGAAGAGAGGAGAGCAGGAAAAATGGAAGCAGCAGAATTTTGTAAAATTGCCGTTGCGGCATTAGAGGAACGGAAAGCGGAGGATATTAAGGTCATTGATATCCGGGAAATTTCTCCCATTGCGGATTACTTTATCATTGCAAACGGAACAAACCAGAACCAAATCCAGGCAATGCGTGACGCAGCAGATGAAGCGTTGTACAAGGCAGGATTGCCTGTAAAGCAGGTGGAGGGAAATCAAAATTCCACCTGGATACTGATGGACTACGGTGATGTCATTATCCATATTTTCTCTAAAGAGGACCGTCTGTTTTATGATTTGGAGCGTGTCTGGAGAGACGGAAAAGAAATTGATGTGAAAGAACTGTAATTCATATCTTCTATCAGATTGAAATTAGGATGGGAAGAAGCATTAGCGGGGAGGCGTTAATGCTTCTTCTTTTATGTTAGCCTGAATAATTAATGCCAGAAACGCATAACACCGAATACTTTTCCAATGATAGAGCATTCTTTTACGATAATAGGTTCCATAGTGTCGTTTTCCGGCTGCAGGCGGTAATAACCGTCTTCTTTGTAAAATGTCTTAACGGTGGCAGAATCGTCCACCAGTGCCACCACAATGTCACCATTCTCAGCATCGGACTGGCTTTGCACTAAAATCTGGTCTCCGTCCATGATACCGATATTAATCATGCTCTCGCCCTTAACCGTAAGCATAAAAGATTCTGCATTGGGCATAAACTCGGTGGGAATGGGGAAGTAATTTTCAATATTCTCTACTGCCAGAAGAGGCTGTCCGGCGGCAACCTTGCCGATGAGAGGGACATTCACCACTTCACGTCTGGTAAGGTTAAAATTGTCATCGATAATCTCGATTGCCCTGGGTTTGGTGGGGTCTCTTCTGATATAACCGTTCTTCTCTAAGGTTTCGAGATGGGAATGGACAGAGGAAGTGGACTTTAAATCCACTGCTTCACAGATTTCCCGGACAGCAGGAGGATAACCTTTGTTTAAAATTTCCTGCTTGATATATTCTAAAATTTCCCGCTGTTTATTGCTGATTTTTCCGTATGACATAAAAATCCTCCTGTCTGTTTTAAATAGGAAACAAATGTATAAAACATTCATCGTATCTCTTTTTAATAGTGTAACACAAAACAAAAGAAAATGCAAACGTATATTCCGAAAATTTGTTCGAAATTTTTCTTGACAAACGGATGTTCCGGTATTATGATACATATACAAACAGTTGTTCGTAACGTGTGTTCGCTTTATAATGAGGAGGTTTTCGTATGAGAAGCAAAAGAGAAGCAGCGGGAAATCAGGGATTTATCCTATTTGTTATTGCATTATCTGCATTTTTTATTTTGGTATGTTCGATAGTATTTGGCACGATTCGGACCTCCGCCGCATCCGCGGAGGTTCCTTATAAATATTACACCAGTATCCAGATACAGGCAGGAGATACCCTGTGGGATATCGCGGATACCTATTGTTCGCCGGAATATGATACGGTTTCTGATTATATTGAAGAGGTATGCAGTATCAACCGGCTTTCTTCTGGTGATGAGATACATTCCGGGCAGTATATTACAGTTCCTTATTATTCACATGAATATTTGAAATAGAGTGCTTGCCTGCATTGATGATAAATCATGTTTTCCTTGGCAGGCGCCGGAAACAGAGCCATGGAAGAAAGAATCTCAGAAATCAGAAACAGAATCACGGAAAGAAGAGTCTCAGACGCCGGCTTAGGACTGGCGGACAAAAACTGCCCAAGTTGTTTTTTTCTTTGAAATGCGGTATACTATCTACATGAATTATTATGTATGAGATATGAGTTATAGGCTGTGCCAGGGATACAAGTACCTGGACGTATGATGTTATACTGCAATTCGGAAGAAATGTGATACGGAGGATGAGGTTAGTTATGTTGAAGTTTATATACGTGATTTTGATGAATTTATTTCGGGCACCTTATATGATTCCCAAGATGCGCAGGGAGGCGGACCATCCGGAAAAATATTCAGCAGAAGAGCGTTATGAGCTGGCACGACATGCGATACGCCTTATGAAAATGACAGGCGGGATTCGCACCAAGGCATATGGGATGGAGAATCTTCCCGAAACAGGCGGTTATATGATGTATCCTAATCATCAGGGAAAGTATGATGCCCTCGGCATTATTTATACCCATAAGAAGCCCTGTTCTCTGGTAATGGATAAACTGAAGTCCCGTACCATCCTTGTGAATGAATTTGTGGATTTGTTAGAGGGAAAGCGTTTAGACCGAAAGGATGTCCGTCAGGCATTGACGGTTATCAATAAGGTATCAGAAGAAGTAAAAGAGGGAAAAAGGTATATTCTGTTTCCAGAAGGGGGTTATGATTATAATAACCGCAATAATGTCTGCAGTTTTAAGGCAGGAAGCTTTAAAATAGCTTTAAAGACCAGGGCGCCTATTGTTCCGGTAGCATTGATTGACTCTTATAAAGTATTCAATAGTTTTTCTTTAGGACCGGTCACTACACAGGTACATTATCTGAAACCGATTTATGCAGAAGAATATGGTACATTAAAAACACCTGAAATTGCAGAGCTGGTGCGAAACCGCATACAGGAGAAGATTGATGAAGTGTTAGGTGCTTAAAAGCTGCTTGTTTTTTGCAAGCAGCTTTTTGCACTTTTATCCCCGCGGTGTCATAACCTATGAGAAAACGAGGCTATTAATAAACAGGAGAGAAGAGACGTGATTGATGTGTATTATGCAGAAGATGATAAAATAATTGCACAGTCTGTGAAAGAATATTTGGAGCTGCAAAATTGCAGCGTGACCATTTTTGAAAGGGTTGCTGCTGTCAAAAAGGCATTGAGGAGTCAGCTTCCCGCTGTTCTTTTCGTGGACTGGAATATGCCGGACGGACAGGGCAACGAGTTATGCCGATGGATTCGTGAGCGATGGACGGATTTACCGATTATCTTTTTGACTGTCCGCGGAGATTCCCATGATATTATCTCCGGTTTTCAGAACGGTGCAGATGATTATGTTGTAAAGCCGTTTGAACTTACTATCCTGTATTCCCGAATGCTTGCTCTGCTGCGCAGGGCGGGAAAAACAAAAGAAACCAGGCTGTTTTGCGACAACCTGACACTGGATAAAGAAAAAATGGCTGTCTACTGCGGGCAGGAGGAAATCCGGGTAAGCCAGCCGGAGTATCTTTTATTTGCATTGCTGATGGAAAATAAAGGAAGAACGGTTACCAGGGAGCAATTACTAGAACAGGTGTGGGACAGCAATGGAAATTACTATGCAATTTCCTCTGTATCATAACTGAGGTGGTATCGTCCGAAGTTGTGATACAGGCTCCCCGCAGGGGCGAAATACCCAGAGTACAAATCGCAGATTTGTGCGAGGGG
>JAGAIK010000668.1 GCA_017626625.1 Roseburia sp. | reverse complement strand
TTTCATATTTACCTTATAGGTAGTGGAAGCGTGGCAGGTGCGCATCATCAGCATATCACGGATGGTCATGGCAGATATCCAGGGGTGGACATTCTCCGGCACTTTTTCCGGGAAATAGCGGACGATGGGATCGTCTAAAGAAAGCTTTCCCTCATCGGCTAAAAGTCCGATGGCAATGGAGGTAAAACTTTTGCTGACAGAAAACATACGGTGCAGGGTATCCGCCCGGTAAGGGGCATAGTAGCCCTCCGCAATCAGGCAGTCACGGTGATACAAAAGAATACTGTGCATGGGAACCTTCTGCCGCTGCAGCCGTTCTATGAAATTTACAATACACTGAGAGGGAATCCCGGTCTGCTCCGGGAGAGCCCGCTTAAAAGTCAGCATGGTCAAAACCTCCTTTAGTTGGCGCTCATGGCGCTCGGCGTAACTCCGAATTTTTTCTTAAAAGCACGGCGGAAAGAAGTGGTGTTGTTGTAGCCCACCTCCAGAGAAATATCGGTCACGTTGGCATTTCCCTCTTTGATGAGCCGTGCCGCCTCGTTTAACCGCAAATCCTCTAAATAGACAGAGAAGTTAATATTCATATTTTCCTTAAACATATGGGAAAAATAGCTTTCCGATATGTTAAATTCGTCAGATATCTTGTTCAGACACAGGGACGGGTCCTTATAATTTTTCCGGATATATGCCACGATATTGTCTATCAGACTGCCTTTTTCGGATTTTACCTCGAAGAAATGGCATAATTTCAAGGCGATATCCTGACAATAGCGGAAGGTCAGCTCGTCTTTCGAGAGCATATCGTCGATTTCCTGTAATTCCGGATTGTCCTCCGGAACATTGGTGATGGCAAAACGCGCTTTCAGCAAGGTATTGCGGATATCGGACAGCAAATATTTTAAAAGCTGGAAAGGAAGGGAACGTTCCTCAATGTTTTCCTGGTGAATCAGCAGGAATAATTCCATCACCTGGGTAGTGTTTCCGGTGGTGATAAACTGAACCAGCTTGGAAGAAAACTCTGTCGGGTAGTAGTAAACCCTGGAATTTTTCTTTAACATCTCATAAGGCAGGAAAATATAGCTCTTAGAGGTATAGCCGGAGGCATCCTTCGCCTGCTGGTAGGACTCCCAGATGTTATTAAACTGGCAGGGAAGCCCGACACCGGTAAAAAACCAGATGGAATACTGCTCTAACAGTGTTTCGTGAATGTCTAATACCTTTTCCTGAAGGGAAATCAGCATTTCCTCTTCGTCCCCCTCGAAGGGCAGCAGCAGTGCATAGACCCGTTCCTCCGGGGAAAAGAGGTAGAGCGTGTTGTGGTAGGAGAAATACTTCGCCAGAACACTGTGGATAATCTGGGAAATGTTGTCACTTCCTTCTATATTATTGGAATTTTCCACAAAATCATTTTCGTAGGTAATGCCGTACATGACATAAAATTTTAAATCCGGGCTGTCTAAATGAAGAAAAGACTGAATGTATTTTACCTCATCCGGAGATGAAAGGCTGCCGGACATCAACTGCCGCAGATAAGTGTTATAAATAATGGGTTTTGCGGCTTCCACCACCTCCTGTAGCTGATTGCGGTCCGTAATTGCCTCCTTTAACTCCGTGTCAAGCTCTATAATCGGGCGCATATTGGTATGAACCAGTAATAAAATCAGACCCAGTCCCAAAATGG
>JAGAIK010000667.1 GCA_017626625.1 Roseburia sp. | reverse complement strand
TAATGCTCTGCACTGCCACCGTGGTGGGCAGTTGTTCCTCTAACGCCGCTAAAAGGCTGCTAAACTGCTCATTCTTTGTGCCTGTAGCTGTATCAAATTCCTGATAGGGCGCTAACGCCTCCCTCGCCGCCTCATTCTCGTCATAGACCTCCTGAATATAGGCAAGCTTTTCAATCTCCCTCTGGAGCCTGTTATGCTCCGATGAGGCAAGGAAATAGCGGATGCCTGCGGCAGCCACCAGGAAAATACAGATAACCACCACCCCGCCAAGACCAAGATAAGGCAGCAGCATCGCATTTTTCTGCTGTTCTTTGCCGATTTCCTCTTTCGGGCGGATTTCAAAAGTAGTTACTGAAGCACCGATACAGGAAAGGAAACCGATAAGTCCCAACTCCCCGAAAAGTTCTTCGTTCTTATTTCCCGCCGCATGTATCAGAGACGCAAAATCCGGCTGTGCCATAGGCATCGGCACCTCTGTCTCAATCAGCTCCTTTAAGCCTGCGATTTTAATGCCGTCCCCGATGACGCAGAGCGTTCCGTTTAATTCTCCCTTGGTCTGGTTTTTATAATAATCTAACGCCGTATTTACCACACGGACAAGGTAATGCAGGGTGTCCCGCACCTCATCATATGCCTCGGACAAAAGCTCTTTCTTTTTCTCCTCCTCAAGACCTTCCTGATTCGGGAAATCCGCCGTTTTCGGCTCATGGTGCAGCACATCCTCCGTCGCCAGAAAATGAAATGCCGCCCGCTCGTCCTCCACTCCCAGTGCCGGATGCTCTAACACGGCAGATAACACCGTGCCATAACCGTAAGGGGTAACCCGCTGAAATACCATGGTTTTGTCCACAATCACGCTGATGACCGTGGTGCGTTCTTCTAACTGCACCAAAACCCCGTTATCCGTCAGACGCTTTTCCAAAAATGCCACGGCACTGTCTGCAATGTATTCAAAGTTTACAATCTCAAGCCCCATATCCTTTGCAAGGGCGCTGTAATTATTCAAAAGATTATCGGGAACTGCCACCAACTGGAGCTTAAGCTGTTTTCCGCTCTCCGTCTCCACCTTTCCCATGGTTTTATAGGCAATGGTGTAATTCGCCACGTCCATAGGGAAATATTCCCTCGCCTGGGAATGCACCACCCCGTCTAACTGTTTGTCTTTCATTTCCGGAAGATTCACCTCTCTGGTGACCACCCGGGAAGAATTGATGGAAAAAATAACGTTTTTCTCCGTAATTCTGTGCTTTATCAGCTCTTCCTGCAGCTTATGGGAAAATTTCTCCCGCTCCCTGATATAACCGTCCTCAATCGCATGTTCCGGCGTGGCAAATGAAAAAGCAGCGTACACATGGGGCACTGCCTTTTTATAATCCACCAGACAGACCTTTGTCCAGTAAACCCCCGTCTCAATACTTAAAACCTTTTTCGCCATTTGTTTCTCCTCTCTAAGCTGTCCTGTATTCCCATGCCGAAAAATCAGCCTGGTTTTCCCGCATCAGAATACAGAAAAATCCTATATTCCAAGTAACCCTAAATACCACCCAATCATCTGCTCTCCGAAAAGCGCCGCAAGAAAAGACGCCGCTGAGAGATAAGGTCCCATCGCCAGCATATGCTCCGCCTTCGTAAGTTTTATCCGCAGCAGATGTATCACAGAGCCGAGAATGCAGGCAAGAAAAAACGCCAGCACCGTATTCTGCCAGCCCAAAATCAGTCCCACCGAAGCCATAAGCTTAATGTCCCCGCCTCCGATGGCTCTCCCCTTTGACAGCAGGTAAAGCAGGCTAAGGGGCACGCTGATACAAAACATTCCTATCAAATGCGCCGCAATCTGCTCCCGATCCGCAAGGCAGGCTCCGATTCCCACCAAAAGAAGGAATACGTTGCAGGCGGGCGGTATGAGGTAGGTGCGCTCGTCGATAACGCTGATGACTATCAGGGCAGATGCCATAAGACAGTAAAGGATACTTGTAACCGAAATGCCGTTCGCCATGAAAACGACTACGTAAAGGATTCCGTTTACTGCCTCAATCAAAGGATACTGGAAGGAAATTTTTTCCCCGCAGTACCGGCATCTCCCTCTTAATAACAGCCATGAAAAAAGGGGAAACAAATCATACCAGTGCAGCTTATGCCCGCAGCTCATGCAGTGGGACGACGGAAGGAGGCTCTCCCCCTCCGGCATCCGGCAGATACAGACATTTAAGAAACTGCCGATGACAATTCCGTATAAAAATACGATTGCATAAAATAATAGCGTGATATGTAACGGCATAAAATGTCTCCTCTCTTCTCTGTTTGCGCTTATGTCTTTCTAATCAGTTGTTTTCCGGTAGCCGCTCCTGTGCAGGAGAAATGCTGCCGTTTTGGATATTATTTAGATTCAACTTTAAAATCTGCAGCATCAGATGGACCTGCAACAACCAGTGAAATCATCGGTTTAGCATTCTGACAAGTAATTGTAATACTGGTAATAGCTTTTCCTGATTTTGATTCAAACTTAATACTTGAGATATTAGAAATTGAATTTAACTCTGTAAAAGAGCTCTTCAATTCACTGCTAGCAGCACCCGTAGAATCTACCGCAGTAACACCAGTAGAATCGATTGTTATAGTATATGTTTCTGTTGCGTCAAGCTTAGAAGCATTAGAAGAATATGCTGTCATGGCATCTGTACAGAAACCACTAATCTGCTGAATATCTTTTGCTTTTCTGGATCTCTCGATATAAGGAACTACCTGAGTACCAACAATACCAACCAGAATTGCCATAATTGCGATAACGATAATCAGCTCTACTAAAGAGAAACCTTTGTTATCTTTTTTCTTTGCTTTTAATTTTTCCATCATTTTCATTTTTCTTTCCTCTCCTTACTTTTTACAATGAAAACTAAACTACATTTTATCTATTATCAAGCAGTCCTCATGGCAGACCGCAGATAACCGTATCTTTTTTTGTATCTTCCGGGCAGTATCGCACGAAATACCTTGTGCTGCGGGGCGGTATCCAGTCCGCCCTATTACCCGATTGCGTCATAAAGACTGTACATCGGCATCATAACCGCCAGAATAATCGGCACCACCACAAGTGCCATCAGTATAATAATGAGGGGCTCTAGCGCCGCTAACAGAGACTGGGTTGCCATCTCCACCTCTTCGTCGTAATACTCGGCAATCTTGTCTAACATTTCCTCCATATTACCGGTTTCCTCGCCAATCTTTACCATATGATGTACCATGGGCGGGAAAACACCGCTTTCGGCAAGGGGGATGGACAGGGAAATTCCCTCCATCACCTGCTTCTCCGCCTCCTGCAGGGTTCTCTTTACCATCTCATTGGACATGATTTTTTCCACAATGGCAAGGGCATCCACCAGCTTAATGCCGGAGGCT
>JAGAIK010000059.1 GCA_017626625.1 Roseburia sp. | reverse complement strand
TTGAAATAGAAAGTTTAGTCAGTTCCGAAGAACTTGACCGGATAGCAGAAGAAGTGAAAAAGAGAGGGGAGGAGCGCAGATGAATTTGACACCCCGGCTGCGGAAAATTTTACGGATTTTATTGGAAAAAGATACCACCATGTCTGTTCAGGAGTTAGCGGAGCGGGTGGGAGTGAGTAAGAGAACCGTTCAAAGAGAGCTGGAATATCTCGGAAATGAACTGGATGCTTACGGGATTTCTTTTGAGAGCCGGACGGGAAAAGGGGTCTGGCTTTCCGGTGATACAGAGCAGAAAAAGAAACTGCAGCAGGAGCTTTGCGGTTCCGACGATTATGATGTCAGTGACAGGGAGGACAGGAGAAAGCGCCTGCTTTTAGAAATTTTAAAGGATAAGGGCTTAAAGAAACTCTTTTATTATGCCAATTTATTTCAGGTAAGCGAAGCCACCGTCAGCAGCGACTTAGAATCCGTGGAGGGCTGGCTGGGGGAACATGGGTTAAAGGTGACAAGAAAACCGGGAAGCGGGATTGAAATCAGCGGTTCAGAGGAAAATTACCGGAGGGCAATACGGGTTTTTATCGAGGAAAATATTGACACCCGGACGTTACGAGAGGCCTACGATATATCAGAAAGTGAGACGCAGGAGGAAATTTCCTATCACTCCATTTCCTGGATTTTTAAGGAAGATATCCTGAAAAAAGTGACGAAATGTATTTCCGGCATGAATAACAGGAAGATTTTATCGCTGACAGAAAGCTCCTATGTGGGGCTTGTGCTTCATATTACCATTGCCATCAACCGCATTTTGAAAAATGAAATTATAGAGACAAATGAGGAACTTCTTCACCGGATGGAAAAGGATGAGGATTTTCTTTTGGCGGAGGAAATTGTTGCAAGATTAGAAGAAGAGTTTTCTATTTCTATTCCGGAAATCGAAAAGGCATATATCTGTCTCCACATTAAGGGGGCAAAGCATCAGGGAATCGAATGGGACGGCGCAAAAACGGTGGAAATAGAGCGCCAGGAACTGTTGGAGATGATGAATGAGATGATTGATGCCTACGATAAGGAGGCGGCGTTTGCGTTAAAGCAGGATAACGAATTTATCCAGGGATTGTTAGCGCATTTGCAGCCCACATTTATTCGGCTGCTCTATGATATGAAAATCGCCAACCCTGTGTTGGAGGAAATAAAGAGTTCTTATCCTGATATTTTTGAAAAGAGTAAAAATGTTGCCCGGGTGTTGGAAAAGTGGGTGCAAAAGCCGGTTCCTGAGGAGGAGACAGGCTTTCTGGCGGTACACTTTGGGGCAGCCATGGTGCGCATGGAGGGAAAACAGGAGAACTTAAGGCGTGTCAGGGTAGGAATCGTGTGTGCCAGCGGCATCGGAATTTCACGGCTCATGCTCTCAAAGCTGGATAAGATGTTTAAAGACAGGCTTTGGATGGAAACCTACGGGAAAAATGACATTACCCCCTATATCATCAGCAAAACAGATTTTTTTATCAGCAGTATTTCCCTGAAAAATGTGGATGCGGATGTTCTCTGGGTCAATCCTCTGCTGAATGACGAGGATATTGATAAAATCGGACAAAAGCTATATTATTACGAGCGTCTGCCAAGAAAAGAACAGGAGGAGACTTTGTTTTCCACAGAATTAGAACAGATTAACCTGTTAGCCATGCAGATTAAGACCATCATACGTTATCTTGAGGTGTTTAAGGTGAGCAATGATGTGAGCTTCGGGGAGCTGGTGGAGGCGATTGCAAGAAAAATGTCTCCC
>JAGAIK010000666.1 GCA_017626625.1 Roseburia sp. | reverse complement strand
TGCCAGATTGCAGGTTGCGCAGGAATAGCTTGAACAATGAAATACTTTATGTAATGATAGAACCAGCCCGGCAGGAGGCTGGTTCTTTTGATTTCGGTACCGCAGGAGATACAGCCGATGGCAGGGAACGCATTTTAACGGCAGAAAAGGGGAGGCATCCATGGAAATTCATTATTATCAGGAACGGCAGAGGGAGGAAAGCAGGGTAGATGTGTATTTCAGGCAGCAGGACGAGGAAATACAAAATCTTATGGCTTTTCTGGAAAAAGAACAGGTGGTAATCGGCATGAGGGAAGGGGAGACGAGGCGCATCTTTCCCAATGAGATTTACTATCTTGAGATTGTGGACAGACGCTGTTTTGCCTATCTGCAGGAGGAGGTCTGGCAGTTAGAGCTGAGCCTTAAGAGTTTTCTGGAAAAATATGAAGTCAATGGATTTGTCCAGATTGGGAAATCGGTTATCGCAAATATTAATAAAATTGAGCGCATTGTGCCGGACATCAACATGCGGATGCACCTGATGCTGAAAAACGGAGAAAAACTTGTGGTGAACCGGAGCTATAAGAAACAATTTATGGAGAGCCTGAAAGGAGCAAAAAAATGAGAATTATCGATAAAAAACAATTTATTCCGACAGTATGTGTGGTTTATACTATTTTATCCATAGGCAAAATAGGGGTGGAATTTGTCTTACAGAAAGAATTTGGAAACTTTCAGGCGAATCTGCTTGTCATGCTTCTGTTTTCCTTTCTCGCTACGCTGGTGCTGTCCCAGCATTATCGTCTGGACCGGCTGCCGCTGCTGCTTGTCATGCTGCTGCAGTATGTGGGAATGATTGCAGTGGTGATGTTGTTTACCTGGATATCAAGTTTCCGGACGGAATTACACCCGGAGGGGTATCACGATATGTTCTGGTCCTTTACCATTCCCTATCTTATCGGGGCGGCTGTTTACTATGCGGCGTTGTTTTTGGAAGTGAGAAAGGCGGACCGCCTGGTTCAAAAATTAAAGGAAAGAGAAAACTAGAAAAACAAAGAAGGAGTGTGTATGAAAATGGAAAAGAAGAAAGTAACAGGATGGGATTTTTTATCGCTGGCATTGATTGCATTTGGAGGTCTGGGAATGGAGGTGCTTTACGCCTATTTCTTAGAGCCGATGATTTACGGGGCAGGCATGGGGGAATGGACCACAGGGCAGACTTTAATCCATTGGACACTGACCTGCCTGACCTGGGGAGCTTTTGGCTGGTATGTCATCCGCACGGCAAAAAAGGATTGCGGCTTTGATTTGTTGGAGGCAGGCAAAAACATGAAAGCCTGGCAGTGGGCGGTGGTTTTTGCAGCAGTGCTCTTTGCACTGGGAATGAGTTATGTGAGCTGGGACGGCTTTAAGGTTATTCTGGAATTTCAGAGAAACGGAGCGTTGAAATTTGTGTTCCAGTATATCTACTATTTATTTGAAACCCTATTGTTTTCACTGATTATTATCTTGGGACAAAAAGCGTTTGAGACATGGTTTCACCGGAAAAATATCCCATATGGAGGAATCCTCTGCGGGCTGACCTGGGGGCTGGCACATATTTTTACAAAGGGAAGTGTAGCCACAGGGATAGGCGGACTGGTGCTGGGCTTCCTTATGGGAAGTGCATATTTGCTGGTAAACAGGGATAGCAAAAAAGCTTATCTGGTATTGTGCCTGATG
>JAGAIK010000665.1 GCA_017626625.1 Roseburia sp. | reverse complement strand
GCGGACGATTATCTGACCAAGCCTTTTTCCGCCAGAGAGCTGTTAGCGAGAATCCGGCTGGCGCTGCGCCATTATTACCGCATGATGGGAAACGCAGAGGAAGATATTTTAGTCAATCGGGAATTGAAGATGGATAAAAAAAGACACATGGTTTTCTTAGGGGGGCAGGAGCTTCATCTGACAAAACTGGAATATGATTTGCTGCAGCTTTTTATGGAAAATCAGGGAAAAGTATTAACCTACGGTTCTATTTTAAAATCATTGTATGGCAAAAATTACGGCTCAGACACACAGGCGCTGCGGGCGTTGATGGCGGGGCTGCGCAGAAAAATTGAAAAAAATACGGCAAAGCCGGAATATATCAAAACGGAAATCGGAATAGGTTACCGCATGTCAGAGGGATAACGGCTGGCAGAAAAAAGAAGCGAAAGCTTCTTTTTTTTGTGGGCAGAATTGGTGCGGGGGTAAAAGGGGCTGGTGGAAACCAAAGCTGAAATTTCTCACACCATTCTCACACGGGCGGTTCAACTTTCACACACGCCTCACAGGATTCCCGCTATACTTTAAACACAAAACCGGAAAGAAGTCAAAGAAAGACGGTGCATGATATGGAAAAAGAATTAAAAGAACTGAGTCTGAACATGAAAAAGGAAGTGGAGAGTGGAAACTATGAAAAGGCATACCACGCAATTGTCGATGCCATGAGAGACTATCCGGATTCCGGCGTTCCACACAATCTGCTTGGAATTTTGCAGGAACACCGGAGAAACCACCCGGGAGCCATGAAGCATTTCCGGGCGGCATGGGCGTTAGAACCCACATTTCTTCCGGCAAGATGGAATCTGGAATTTTATGGGGAAAGAAAGCAGAACGGGAGGTGTGCTTATGTGGAGGAGGATGTTCTGAGGGAACAGAAGCAGGCGGGAAGAAAAGGAAAGGTTTTTAATGCCGTTTTAATAGCGATAAAAATTCTTTAAAACCATTTTAATTTGTGGGTAGATATACTATAGTACGTAAATCGAAAAGAAAAGGAGGCAAAATTATGGAAGTACTACTCTGGCTCATTGCGGCATCAGGGATTGGTATGCTGATTTACTATTTTGTCATTTTGTTGAAAGGAGGAGACAGGTAATGGAAGCGTTTATTCAATATGCGGTTTACCTGGTGATACTGGTTGGCTTGGCGATTCCCTTAGGCGCATATATAGGGAAGGTCATGGACGGCGAGAAGGTATTTTTATCGCCTGTATTCAGACCGTGTGAAAAGCTGGTGTATAAAATAATGCGTATAGATGAAAAGGAGGATATGAAGGCTTCAAAGTATATCCTCAGCGCAGTCAGCTTTAATGTCATCGGATTTTTGGTATTGTTTCTGATTTTGAAATTTCAGAATCTGCTGCCTTTTAACCCCGAACATTTTGAGGGACAGTCATGGCACCTTGCCTTTAATACGGCAACCAGTTTTATGACAAATACCAACTGGCAGGCATACAGTGCGGAGAATCCGGGAGGAGGACTCAGCTATTTCTCCCAGTTCATGGGTCTTACCGTACAGAACTTTGTATCTGCGGCATGTGGTATTGCAGTATTGTTTGCAGTAATCCGTGGTTTTGTCAGAGTGAAGCAGAAGGGTATCGGTAACTTTTGGGCGGATTTGACCAGAACGGTTCTCTACATTCTGATTCCACTCTGCGTTCTTTCTACCGTAGTGTTAATGGCAAGAGGTACGGTTCAGACCTTCCGGGGTTATGATGAAGTACAGCTTTTAGAGCCTATTGCATTAGACGAAGAAGGAAATATCATTGAGGGAGCGTTAGTGGACAGAGAAACGGGTGTGGTTACTTTAGACGGAAAAGAGATTCAGGCGGCACAGATTGTGACGGAGCAGGTAGTTCCCCTCGGACCGGGTGCAAGCCAGATTTCCATGAAACAGTTGGGAACCAACGGTGGAGGGTTCTTTGGTCTCAACTCCACGCACCCCTTTGAAAACCCGGATGCGTTTACCAACCTGATTGAAATGGTTTACTTACTTTTGATTCCGGTGGCTCTCTGCTTTACTTTCGGACGGAATGTGAAAGACAAGAGACAGGGCGTTGCTATTTTCCTGGCAATGTTTCTCATGTTAGTGGC
>JAGAIK010000664.1 GCA_017626625.1 Roseburia sp. | reverse complement strand
TTCAGGTTCTCTAAATTTCCCGCATAGGTCAGCGCATCCACATTTATAATTCTGATTTCATTCTCATATTTGCGGAACATGTAATGAATGTAATTAGAACCGATAAACCCGGCTCCGCCCGTTACTAAATAAGTTCTCATATTCTCTCCTTATCCCCGCAGGACAGTGTTTCCTGTTTCTGCGAATATCTTTCCTACATAATACGGTCTTATTCTGACCGATAAATATGTCTTATTTTATCATATATTTTATATAAGTACAAGTTTTACAGCACGCTCCGGGTTCCTCCGCAGGCTTCCGTGTCGCTTTTTTCCGTATAAGCCTCTCTGGCAATATAGATGGGTCGGTGTTTTACTTCCAGATAGGTCTTAGATAAGTATAACCCCAAAATACCGATGCTAAGCAACTGCAGTCCTCCAATCAGTATAATAATGCACACCATGGAAGCCCAGCCGTCCACCGAATTTCGGAACAGCAACTGTCTGACAATAATAAATATAATGGCAAAAACCGACACCCCGCACATGCTCGCTCCCAGCCAGGAAGCTAAGTACAGGGGCATGGAAGAAAATGCCACAATACCGTCTAAGGAATATTTAAACAGTTTCCAGAAGGACCATTTCGTCTCTCCTGCCACCCGCTCCACATTTTCAAACTCCAGCCATTTGATTTTAAACCCCACCCAGCCAAAAAGCCCCTTGGAAAAACGATTGTATTCTCCCATTTCTAACAGAGCATTTACATAGGCACGGTTCATCAGACGGTAATCCCTTGCCCCGTCCATCAGCTCCACATCGCTGATTTTATTCATAATATGGTAAAATCTTCTGGCAAAGAAGGAACGGATGGGGGGTTCCCCTTTTCTCGTAACTCTGCGGGTCGCCGCGGAATCGTACCCCTCCTCCGTCACCGCCCGGTACATTTCCGGCAGCAGCGAAGGTGGGTCCTGCAAATCCGCATCCATAATTGCCACATAGTCGCCGGAAGCATGGGACAGACCGGCGTAAATCGCCGCCTCTTTTCCAAAATTTCTGGAAAAAGAAACATACCGGACCTTATCATCTTTTTCCTTTAACTCCTTGATACATTCTAAGGTACGGTCCTTTGAGCCGTCGTCCACAAAAAGATATTCAAAGGTATTTTCCTTCATCTCCGCTGCCACCCGCTCCATTTCCTCATAAAAAAAATGAAGGGACTGTTCCTCATTATAGCAGGGAACAACAACTGTAATCTTACTCATGTCTTAAATCAAATCCTTCCACCGTCTCTGTATCGCAACGGATGTTCCCTAAAATTCCAATGTTTTCATATATTCATCTAAGGCAGTCTGCCAGTCTGCCATCCGGTAATCACTGGTGAGCTTCATCATATAATTTTCCAGAATGGAGTAAGCAGGTCTTTTCGCCGAAGCCGGATTCATCTCGGCATACTGCTCGCTGGTCACATGCTTCACTCTCGTCTGTTTTCCTGCCCGTTTGAAAATCTCCTCCGTAAATACCGCCCAGTTGGTATCTCCCTCACAGGTAGCATGGAACACGCCGTAATTCTCTGTGGGTTCAAAATGATGAATGGCTCTCGCCAACTCCACCGCACTGGTAGGGGAGCCCTTCTGGTCCTCCACCACCGTCACTTCCTCATGGGTTTCGGACAGCCGCAGCATGGTCTTTACAAAATTCTTTCCGTCTCCATAAAGCCATGCGGTACGGAAAATAAAATATTTCTTCGCAAATTCCTTTACAAACTTCTCACCCTCCGCCTTGGTCTTTCCATAGGCGCTCACCGGATTTATCTCATCAAACTCCGTGTAGGGTCTTGTCCCGTTCCCCTCAAACACATAGTCCGTGGAAACATGTATCATCTTCGCCCCCACTTCCGATGCCGCAATACTGAGGTTTCTTGGTCCAATAGCATTAATCTTATACGCCAAATCCCATTGTTTCTCACAGGCGTCCACATTGGTATGCGCCGCACAATTGATAATCACCTCCGGCTTTGTCTCCCGCACCAGCTTCAACACCGCCTCCACGTCCGTGATATCCAAAGCAACGATTCCGTCCCCCTCCACCACGTCCGTATTAATAAATTCCACATCCTCATTCTCATATTCCCCGCGGATAGCCCGCCCCAACTGTCCATTACATCCTGTCACTAATATCTTCTTCATAATATCCTCTCTTTGATACACTTATTTTTCTTCACCTATTTCGTTATTCCCCTGCACTGCGGGAAGAATGCAAAAAGCGGCATTCTTCCGCACGAAACTTAGATTTTCTTAGTCGGTGTCTTTTAGCGCCTTAGAAAATCTT
>JAGAIK010000663.1 GCA_017626625.1 Roseburia sp. | reverse complement strand
TGGCAGCAGATTTCTTAGAACATCTTATCTCTGGACATCGGACCAAAACCAGAGCCTCCTTTGGGCAGACTGCCTCACCTCCACCAACCAGCCCTCCCCCCAATCCAGCCAAAACTTCTATTTCTCCTTCAACGTACGCATAGAGTTCAAAATCGCAATCACAGAAACCCCCACCTCCGCAAAAACCGCCTCCCACATATTCGCCATGCCAAGTGCTCCCAGTATCAAAACCAATGCCTTCACTCCCAACGCAAAAACAATATTCTGCTTTACAATTCGCAGTGTTTTTCTGGAAATCCACACCACCGCAGCGATTTTCCTCACATCATCATCCATCAGAACCACATCTGCCGCCTCAATAGCAGCATCAGACCCCATGCTTCCCATCGCAATTCCAATATCCGCCCGGGTCAGCACCGGAGCATCGTTAATACCATCCCCCACAAATGCAAGCTTTTCTTTTTCTGCCTGAGCCTCTAACAACTGTTCCACCCGGGTTACCTTATCAGCCGGCAGCAATTCTGCATGGTATTCGTCCAGTCCCAGTTCTTCTGCCACTGCCGCTGCCGCTTCTTCCCTGTCTCCGGTCAGCACGACGCATTTCTTCACACCCACCTTTTTCATATCGGAAATGGCTTCTTTAGCTCCCTCTTTTATCCGGTCGGAAATTACAATAGTACCTGCAAATTTACCGTCACAGGCAACATAAACTACGGTTCCGGCACTGTTATTCTCCACACAGGAAATATTTTTCGCTGCCATGAGCTTGGCATTTCCCAAATATACCTCCCTGCTGTCCACAAAGCAGTGAATACCGTGCCCTGCCACTTCTTCGGCTCCGGTTACACGCTCTATAGACAATGGGGCTGCATAAGCTTCACGAATGGAATTTGCAATGGGATGATTCGAATATCCTTCGCCATAAGCGGCAATTTCCAAGAGTTCTTCCCGGCTCATTCCATTTTCCGGAAGAACCTCTGTGACTTTAAATTCTCCCTTTGTAAGGGTTCCTGTCTTGTCGAAAACGATGGTACTCATTTCTGCCACCGCTTCTAAGTAGTTGCTGCCCTTTACCAGCACACCGATTTTAGAGGCTGCGCCGATACCGCCGAAAAATCCCAGCGGAACGGAGATAACCAAAGCACAGGGACAGGAAATAACCAGAAAGATACATGCCCGCTGTATCCATTCACCCCAGCCTCCGCCTAAAATAAGGGGCGGAAGTACGGCAAGCAGCACAGCTCCCACGGTTACCACCGGGGTATAATATTTTGCAAAACGTGTAATAAAATTCTCCACCTTTGCCTTTTTACTGCTGGCATTCTCCACCAGTTCCAAAATCTTTGCCACGGTAGAATCGTCAAAATCTTTTGTGGTCTGTACTTTTAAAGTACCGCTGCCATTGACGCAGCCGCTAATAACTTCATCGCCCGCCTTTGCCTTTCTGGGAACGGATTCTCCCGTCAGTGCGGCGGTATCAATCATGGATTCTCCCTCCACCACAACGCCGTCAAGGGGAATGCGCTCTCCCGGCTTTATTACAATGACAGTCCCGATTTCCACATCATCCGGGTCAACCTGAACCAGTTTTCCCTCTTCCTCCACGTTGGCATATTCCGGACAGATATCCATCATGTCAGAAATTGACTGTCTGGATTTTCCTACGGCATAGCCTTGGAAAAGTTCTCCTACCTGATAAAAAAGCATAACTGCCACTGCCTCGGAATATTCCTTTACCCCAAAGGCTCCGAAAGTTGCCACCATCATCAGGAAATTTTCGTCAAAGACCTGTCCGTGGCTGATGTTTCTCGCCGCCTTAAAAATGATGTCATAGCCGATAATCAGATATGGTATGAGATATATCACAAACAACAATGCCTGGGACTGTACACGCTCCAACATTCCGGTATGTTCGCATACCATTAACACGGCAAATAGTAAAAATGTGATAATAATACGCATTAGCATTCGTTTTTGTTTCTTTGTCATAGCTATTTCCTCCTGTGAAAGCTA
>JAGAIK010000662.1 GCA_017626625.1 Roseburia sp. | reverse complement strand
CACTAAGACCGCTGTAGCGCTTCTGTTGGGAGGTATTCTGCACCATCTGGTAGAAGGTCGCATCATTTCCCACAAGAGTCACGCATTTTCTTGCCCGGGTCACCGCCGTATAAATCAGATTCCGGTTCATTAACATGGCAGGTCCGCTCAAAAGCGGTATCACCACCGCCGGATATTCGCTCCCCTGGGATTTGTGAATGGTGATGGCATAGGCAAGCTCTAATTCATCCAACAGCTTGTAGGGATATTCCACCATTCTGCCCTCATCAAATTCGATAATCATCTGCTCCGCAAAATCATTAATCTGCCGGATAATTCCCATATCTCCGTTGAATACGCCCATCCCCTTGTCAATGGAAAGACCATAGGGGCTTCGGATTTCCCATTCCAGTTGATAATTGTTTTTTGTCTGCATTACCTTATCCCCTTCACGGAAAATCATTTCCCCATGTTCTTTTTCCGCTTTGCTGCTCAGGGGAGGGTTCATATACTGCTGCAAAATCCCGTTAAGACGCTCCACCCCAAGCAGACCTTTTCGCATGGGCGTCAGCACCTGAATATCATAAGGCGTTGCATCCACATATTTCGGCAGCTTTTGTTTTACCAACTGCAGCACCACATTGATAATCACGTCTGCATCATAGCGTTTCAGGAAAAAGAAATCCATGCTCTTGTTGTCTAACACTACCTCTTCCCCATGGTTGATTTTATGGGCATTTACGATAATATCGCTGGTGGATGCCTGCCGGAAAATCTTCGTCAGCATTACCACATTGCAGACCTTTGACTGTATGATATCCCGCAGTACGCTTCCGGGACCCACGCTGGGGAGCTGATTCACGTCCCCCACCAGAATCAGCCTTGTTCCCACCGCTATGGCTTTCAGCAGGGAATACATCAGATTGATATCCACCATGGACATCTCGTCCACAATAATGACGTCCGTCTCCAGCGGGTTCTGCTCATTGCGCTCAAACCCGGTATTTCCCTCCACGCCGCCGTTTAATTCCAGCATACGGTGTACCGTCCGTGCCTCAAAACCCGTAGTCTCGCTCATTCTCTTTGCCGCCCGTCCCGTAGGCGCCGCTAAGAAAATGTCCATGCCCTCCAGTTCAAAATATTTGATAATGGTGTTGATAGTTGTAGTTTTTCCCGTGCCCGGACCTCCGGTGATAATCAAAAGTCCGTTGCGCACCGCCTCCTTTACCGCCGCCGCCTGATGTTCGTCTAACACCATGCCCGTCTGTTTCTCAATACTGCGAATACGCTGTTCAATTTCAATCTCCGGCACATCATAGCTCACATTCAGCTCCTTTAACATCGCCGCTGTATTTGCCTCCATATAATAGAAGCTGGCAGAGTAAATCTGCGTCTCCGTCTCCCCGGATTTTTCCATCTGCTTTAAAATAATCTTCCGCTCAATCGCCAAATCCATATACTGTTTTTCGATTTGCGCCGCTTCTACCTCCAAAAGCCTCGCCGCACGCCTCGTCAGCTCCTCCTCCGGCAGGTAGGTATGTCCCTCCCCGGCAGCCTGCAGCAAGGTATAAAGGATTCCGCTCTTCACCCGAAAATCCGAATCCATTCGAATCCCTACCCGTGCCGCAATCTCATCCGCCGTCCGGAACCCGACGCCTTCGATATCATCCGCCAGCCGGTACGGGTTCTCCTTAATAATTCCATAGACCTCCTGCCCGTACGCCTGATACACCTTTACCGCCAAATTCATGGTAATCCCATACTGCTGTAAAAAAATCATTGCCTGACGCAAATCCCGTTTCTCATTCACCTGGTTGGCAATCTCCATCGCCTTCCTCTGGCTGATACCCTTAATCTCCGCCAGCCGCTCCGGCTCT